>NZ_JBBKBD010000017.1:0-43650 GCF_037890055.1 Lagierella sp. ICN-221743
GTTATCATTACCATAACCTTCCATTAAGTTAATAACTCCCCATGCTCCTAAACCTGCACCAATTGCAGTTACAAGTGTCTTTAAAACTCCAACTCCAGCTGTAAAAAATTCCATATTATTCCTCCTCATTTTCTTTCTTATTTTCTATTTTGTTTAGTGATTTAACTATAAAATTCTTGTAGACCTTATCTCCTTTTTTATTTTCTTTGAAATATCCAAAGACATGGATTAGATCTCCTTTTTCAAATTCTTTTGCAATTTCTACCTTTTCTCCATATACTGAACAATTTGTATATTCTTTGCCCTTTCCATAATTTTTAACAAGAGCAAAATTTGCTACTTGAACATTTTCTCCATCTTTTTCAAATTCTGAAAATTCAGCTTCCTTAACTAAATTTGCATTAATATTTATCATTTCTCTATCCATTGATTTCTTCTCCTTAATCTAAAAATTTCAATTAAAAAAGCGACTGAACTTATATTTCAATCGCTAAATGTCTTATATATTAAATTGTTTTAAGTGGGACTTCTTATCCTTACCATCTTAACCTCCTAATTTTGAGTATAAAAAAAGACGATAGAATAACTTTACGCTTTTCTATCATCTATTGTGTTTATTGAACGTTTATTTAATTGTTTAACTCTGCAAGCTGGAATTTTTTAATCTATTGATTTTTCTCAAAAAGCAAACTTCCTATAAAGTTACCAATTACTGAAATTATCCCATATGCCAATATATAAATAGCTGCACTATCGTTGTAAAAGATAAATATAGTCGGTATAAATAACAACATAACAAACAAAGAAAATAACCAATTAAACGAATTTTTCATTCCATAAATCAATGAAACAATTAAGCATATAATTGGAGTTGCAATTAATAAAATGAACATACCACTTCCAGTATCTATAATAAGAAATGGCGCTAGATAAAATGCAAGACTGATTATAATCAAATATATTAACATTTTTCTAAATTTTTCCATAAAAACACCCTCATAAATTCTAACTTATATAGCTCTATTATATTAAATATACCCTCGTCCGTGTAGTTATAACAGTAAATATTACAATCTTGTAATCACTGTATTTCCATTTAATTCAGTCCTACCTTTTTGCTTTAAATTACTCTTCCACATCAAATAAGTTTCTCTTATCATAATCTTCCAATAACTTGTAATTCTTATGCTTTGTAATATCAAATTTATCAGACAAGAAAGGTATTACTTCTCTTAGCTGGTATTATACACTTACCACCATCCATTACAGTTATTTCATCTTGGCTCATAAGTTCCTTACCAGTCTTTTGGTAATTGAGTCCAAAAGATTTTTGATTTGACCTTGTTTCTGATGTGTTATACAAGTCTATGGTTTCTTTTCCTAATGTTTCTGATAATTCTTTTACTGTTGTTTTTTCTTTTCCTCCTAGAAAAAGTATGGAATCACAGTTCCCAACTATTGTATCTGCATGGTCTTTGTAGATTGCTTTTAATTGAGATTGTGCTTGTAGTACTATGCTTGCTGATTTTTCTCTTGAGAGTTTTTAATTTATATCGCCTATTAATACCTTATTTCTAGTCTTCTAAAATCGATACTTCAAGGTCTATCGCTTTAAACGTAACAGTTATTCCTACTTCGTCCCTTACTGTTTTTTCAAATAGCTCAGCTATATCATATGGGGACATATCGTATATATCTTCATACCATTCATTACTTTCATCGTACATTGTCTCACATATTGCTTCAATATAATTTTTCTTATCCCTTGTGAGTTCTGTATCACTTTCCAAAATAAACTGCTCACCGTTTATATTTAATATAATTAAAGATGATTTTCTATTTTCACACATTTTGCTTTCTCCATATACTCAAATGTTTAACCTATTTATTTTATAACTTGATTTTAACTTTACCTTATCTCTATTTGTTAGATACTCTTCCACATCAAACAAGTTTTTCTTATCATAATCTTCCAACAACTTGTAATTTTTATGCTTTGTAATATCGAATTTATCGGATAAAAAAGGTCTTACTCCTCTTAACTGATAAATACACTTACCACCATCCATTACAGTTATTTCATCTTGGCTCATAAGTTCCTTACCAGTCTTTTGATAATTTAGTCCAAAAGATTTCTGGTTGGATCTTGTTTCTGATGTGTTATATAGGTCTATGGTTTCTTTTCCTAAGGTTTCTGATAATTCTTTTACTGTTGTTTTTTCTTTTCCTCCTAGAAAAAGTGTTGAGTCACAGTTACCAACTATTGTATCTGCATGGTCTTTATAGATTGCCTTTAATTGAGATTGTGCTTGCAGTATTATACTTGCTGATATTTCTCTTGAACGAATTGTCGCTATTAGTTTCTCAAATTTAGGAATTAAGCCAATATTTGCAAACTCATCAAGTAGACACCTAACATGAACTGGAAGTCTTCCACCGTAAACATCATCTGCCTTATCACATAGAAGATTAAATAGTTGAGAATACATTATTGAGACTACAAAGTTAAAGGTATCATCAGTATCTGATATTATTACGAATAGAGCAGTTTTCCTATCTCCAATTTTATCGAGTTCTAATTCATCTTCGCTCATTAGTTCTCTAAGCTCTCTTATATCGAAAGGTGCAAGTCTTGCTCCACATGATATTAGAATTGACTTTGCAGTTTTTCCTGTAACAACTTGTCAAGGACTTTCTAATCATTTTTATCGACTTTTTGATGTTTTTCTCTCTCCATTTCTCTAAGAATTATGCGTTTTAATTTGTCTTGCATTGTTTCTGTTGCATTTTCATTAAAGTGAACAACAACCTCATAGGTTGCTTTACCAATTTTCTTGATAGTTTTTGTTCCTGTATTCTGTTCATTTTTATTTTCGTGCATATATTTTTTCTCCTGTTTGTTTCAATAAAAAAGGCGATTAGATTTTTAATTTTCTAATCGCCTTTTAAGTGTCATATTTACATTTTTATTATATCTTGCATACTTTGATACCTTTTTAGACTTAAAGTCTTTAATAGTGGCTTTCCACCTCTTTTTACCTATAAAGATTCTCCTACGTCATAATTCATTTTTTTATTTAAACCTCTCTGTGTTAGTTTTTCTTTATCTTCTTCATACCATTTTAAGATTGTCGCATAGTGGTTTTGATAGGTCTTACCACTGCTTTCCATGTATCTTGATAGTTTATTTATCATTATTTCTGCGTGTGAGTTTAATTTTTCTTTAAGGTTTTTATATTCTTCTTTGCTTAACCTTACATTTTTGAATTCTCCATAAAAAGAAACTGGGGCTGTTTGGTTTTCTTTTTCTCCTCTCCCCTTATCTATACTAACCTTATCTAATCTATCCTTACCTATACTATGCGGACAAATGGTTGACACTTGGTTGTCATTTGGTATACCAAGATTTTCAAGTTTTATATATGCTCCATTTTCTGTTTGTGTTAAGCTTTGTTTTTCTGTAATATACATCGTTTCTTTTCGCCTGTCATTCCTGATGTAGTTATTTATCTTCCAATGAGTAATTACAATAATTCCCCTTTCAAAGACAATTACAAAGCCTTTTGTTATTAGGATTTTTAGGTCATCTTCATTTGCTCCTATGATTTTTATTATCTTCTTTGGATTGTCCACAAAACCATCATCATCTGCCCTCATTGATAAATGAAAATATAGGCATTGACTACTTAGTGGCATATCCAAAAATAAGTCGCTATCTACTATCTTTAGTGAAAACATTCTTTTATCTGCCATGCTTTCCTACCTTTCTTCAAATAAAAAAGACGATAGTTTTTACTTCTACCGCCTTTTGTAAGTGTATATGGCTATTTATTTAATAACTATTTGCCATTTTCATATTTTATTTTTCTGAATCTAATTCTTTTATAGACTCTTCTATTTCTTCAATAGATGGTAAGCTACTTTTATATTCCTGCTCAAGTAGTTTGCTAATTTCATACTTACTTATTCCTATTGGCTGTGAGATATTTTCAAGCGAATATTCAGCAACTACATTATCTTTATCTCTGCAAATTAGTATTCCTATGGTTTGATTATCACTATTTGATTTCATATTCTTATTTACAGCTGTTACATAAAAATTGAGTTGACCTGCAAATTCCGGCTTAAATTTTTCTGTCTTTAATTCTACTACAACATAGGAGTGTAGTTTAACATGATAGAAAAGTAAGTCCATATAAAAATCACTTTCTCCAACCTTGATATGGACTTGCCTACCCATGTAAGAAAATCCTGTCCCAAGTTCCAAAAGAAAAGAAGTTATTTGATTTACTAATGCTTCTTCCAACTCTCTTTCATCATATTTATCCCTTATTGTTAGAAAATCAAAGTTGTATGGATCTTTTATTGTTTGCTTAGCTAATTCAGATTGGACAGCCGGTAATCTATTATCAAAATTAGTAACTGCATTCCCAACCCTTTTATATAAATCTCCATCAATCTGATGTTCCAAAACCGTCCTGCTCCAACCATTTTCAATAGTCTTATCTATATAAAACAAAGCCTCTTTGACATCTTTACACTTATACATAATCCTTTGATTATGTCCCCAAGGAATACTTTTTATCCTTCTTTCAATATCCGATAATTGGGTTACAGCTTGTAACCCAATTAGATAATCATTATAAAAGTTATACCAATATCTTATGTGTTTTAAGTTTACGGCTGAAAATCCTCTCATGTCTGGAAATTCTTTTCTTAAATCACTACTCAATAATTTTAGAAAACTATCACCCCACGAATATTGCTTTTGTTTTTCAACAATTTCTTTCCCCAAGTTCCAATACAAATCAAGCAACTCATAATTAACTTTTACTGCTGCTTTTAATTGACTGCGTCTAACTTTTTCTTTTAAATCTAAAAGTAGTTTTTTATATTCACTATCTCCTATAAGAGATAAATCTTTTTTATCCATTCTCATCACTCCAATCTGATTTTCTTTATTTTATTCTATTTCTTGCACCAATGGTGGGAGTTTTAATCTTTTTATCACAATCAGCTTACGGTAAACAAGCTCATTTTATCATTATACATTTAGTTTAATTAATGTGATTATACCAAAAATGTTAAATCTTTTCTATCTCTCCCTCTCTCTCTCTATCTATCTCTATATCTATCTCTATCTCTTGTCGGACATGGGTTGGACTCATTAAGGACAATGTCCTCTGTTTATTTTGTCTGTGAAAAATTCTTCTTTTAATTTTATCCAATAATATCTTTTGTTTGTTGTCATATCTGCTCCTTTCTTGATTTTCGATAATCGAAATTCTTGATTTCCGATTTTCGGAAGTCTGGACTTCTGCTTTTCGGAAGTCTTGTTATTATGGTTATTTAAGGGTGTAACTTTTCGTTACTCCCTTAGATTTCTCTGGTCATATCTTTTTTATTTGGTTTTACTTTTTCTTTTACTTTCCTTTTTACTTTCTCTTTTGTTTTATCCTTGTTCTTGGATAAATCTTTGTATTTCTTTATTTGTTTTAGGATACTTTCTTTTTCTTTTTTATTTTCCTTGGCTATGACTTGTTTAAAGGCATATTCCATTACTTTTATGTCTTTGGCTTGGAAAAATACTTCATAGTTTTTGCTTTCTTTGTTTTTCATTACTGAGAAACTTACTCCAAGTTTGTTTAGTTCTTTTTTTAAGTCTTTGAGGTTGCTTTGATCTATGCTTATATTTTCTAGTTGTCCTTTTTTGTAGAGGTCTTTTAGTTTCATTTCATCGCCCATAAGACTTTTTAGGTTTCCATTTGCTTTTTCTAAAGTTTCATTCATCTTTTTTCTTATTTCTTTGTCTAAGTTGATTGATTCTTTTGCTGCCTTTATTGTGTATGTTATTATGGTTTGTGCTGCTTGACCTGCTTCTTTGCTTATTTCTTCGTTTATCATGTTTTATCTCCTTTGTTTGAATTAAAAAAAGGGAAGTATAGGCTTTAATTTTTCTATACTTCCCTTTGATTGTTTTTATTTGGTTGTTGGTGGTGGAATACTTTATTTTGATGTTTTTATATATTTCTTAGGTATTTGTACCTTTTATACTTTAAAATAGCTTACAATACCTTTCCACCTTTAGTAGTTTATGTGTGTTTTTTTGTCTGATAGATAGTTTTTCATGTTGGAATATATTATCTGTATTTCTTCATTGTTCATTGCTTTT
Organism: Lagierella sp. ICN-221743; assembly: GCF_037890055.1. Taxonomy (NCBI): domain Bacteria; kingdom Bacillati; phylum Bacillota; class Tissierellia; order Tissierellales; family Peptoniphilaceae; genus Lagierella; species Lagierella sp. ICN-221743. The sequence goes on from NZ_JBBKBD010000017.1 coordinate 6,173, forward strand.
ATTTCTTCTGTGCTTTTATATGTTTTGTATGTTCCATCTTGATCTGCTTTTATGAGTTCATCTATTAGCTCTTGTCTTTTATTCATCTCTATTACCTCCTAGAACGGTCTTTATTTTCTTGGTCATATTATAGCTTGGATAAGATATTTTTACCAGGTCTTATCTTTCTTGATCCATTTTCTTGTTTTTCATCATTTCTCTGTATTCATTATCTTTATTAACTTGGTCTTGGAATTTTTTAATCTGTGCTATTACACTTGGTTTTTCTCCTTGTTTTATTAGCTTATCTATTTCTATGGATAAATCTATACCTAATTCTTTGTTTACAAAATCTACTGAATATTTTATATGATTAATTTCCTGGTATTCATCTTTTATCTTGTCTTTTTCTTTATTTATTTCTTCAAGATTTGCCATTAAAAGATTTTTTTCTTCATTCCACTTTTTAGGACTTAGTTTTTCCTTATCTGATAGGAGTTTTTTTAATTTCCCACTTACTACTTTATATTGGTCTATGTCTTTCTTGTGTTTGTTATAGAATGTGTCTTTTGTGAATACATTTTTCTTTTGATATTCTTCATAAACTTCTTTTTTGGCTTTGTAGATTTCATAGTATAGAATTTTCTTTTCTACATCTTCTATTTCTTTATGGATTGTCTTTGCTTTTTTATTTAGCCTATAGCTATTAGACTTTAAACTTTCTATTTTTGTTTGTAACTGACCTATGGTTTCTATGTCATTTTTTCTTAAATAACTATATGCACTTGTTAGCTTTTTGAAGTCATATTTTTCTTTATTGGTTTTGGCATATCCTTTTAGGTATTTACTTTTTTCTTTTTGAATTTCTGAATAAGTTAATAGATAATTTGTTAGATTGAAAAGTTTAGGGTTGTCTATTATCTTATCTCTTTCTATCTCCTTAAATTTTTCATAAGCAGTAGATAGGTTATCTAATAAATTCCCTATCCAACCCTTTAATGTTTTTATCTCTTCTTTTATTGTTTTTACAAGGTTATTATATTTTCTTATTTCTCTATTATAGTTTCCTTTGTCAGTTTCTATTCCTTTTCTTTCCATTGCACTTGCTGCTGATCCTAAATGGATTGTCGGTAGATAATCTGAATTTTGTCTTTTAAAACTCCTATGGTCTACTCTTTTTTCTATCTTGTTTTTTGCTAGATATTCGTTGCAAAGGTCTGAAAAATTTTCTCTCCATTTTTCTACATTGCCTTTATCGTTCCAGCTTGTTAGTTCTACTTTTCTTGTTTTAGGTTTTCCATTTTTGTTTAAAATCTTTTCTCCTTTTTCATCTAGGATATATTCTTTTTTTGACTTTGCTAAGAACTCTCCTTTTTCGTTTATGGGTCGCATTATGGTCATGATATGACAATGAATATTTCCATTTTTATCTTGACTCTCATCATGAATTGCATAATCTACTATCATTCCTTGTGATGTTAGATTTTCTTTTATAAATCTTTCAACTAGGTTTTTATTTTCACTTAAAGTTAATTCTTTTGGTAGTCCTATTATGAATTGTCTTGCTAGTTGTGCATTAGAATTTTTTTCTGCCATTTCTACTTTATTCCATAAGGTAGACCTATCATTAAATTCTTTTGGTATATGATCAGGCAATATTATATTTTTTACTAATACTTTTTCTTTTCTTGTATAGTCATGGGTTACTCCGTCCCATTCATTTTTTATTTTTTCTCCACTTATATATGCTGCACTTGCTACTGCACTTTTGCCTTTTCCTCTTGATATTATGTTTACTGAAAAATGAAAACTGTCTGCCATTTTTATCACTTCCTTTCTTTCTTGTTGTTTTAGGTGGAGGCTTAATAGTTTTTTATATCCACTTTGTGAATGAGCGTTTTGAAATGATAGAATAGAAAAAGCCGACTACTGAATTAATTTTTGTTGTTTCAGTATGTCGGCTTAATTGTTTTATTCATTTCAAATTTTAAAAGTCAAGGGCGAGCGTTAGCGAGTTTATTTACCCTTGACTTTTAAAAAGCGAATGGTTGTTGCTCCCTGCAAGGGTTTGGCTCCGCAGGACGCAAGCACCCTTTAGGGTGTATAATTGCGCCCTTAGAAAATCTAAGGGAGATTTGGTTATTTACAACCCCCTTTATTTTTTCTTAATTTCCTCTTATTATTTTTAGTGTTTCTTTAAATTCTTTTGTCTTTGTTGCTTCTTCTAGTAGGATTTTTATTTCTTCATCTGTTAGTTCTTCTGCATTTTCTATAAGGCTTTCTAAGATTGCTCCTCTTGTTATGAGCCTACGAGTTCTTTCTTTTCTTTTTTTCACTATGTCTTGTTTTAATATCTTTTTTTCTTGATTTTTTAGTTGCCTTAATCTTTCTTCTGTATCATCAATTTTATCTTTTATTTCTTTTGATTCTTGTCTTATTTGTTCTAGTTTTTTCATACAAAACTCCTTTCTTGCAATATAAAAAGAGATAACATTTCTGCTATCCCTTTTACAGTTTCATTATTAGAATTTTATGTCTTTTGAAATATCATTTATGTTTCTATAATGATTTTCTATTTCTTCTTGCTTCTTTCTTTTTAATTGTTCTTCTCTTCTTCTAAATTGTTTTTCTTCTTCATTTTATGTTCCTCCATCTAATATTTTTCTGTTCTCTAAAGAAAGGCTAAGCACCTTTCTTTGATATTTAACCTTTCATCATTTTTTAGATTTTATCTTCTAAAATCTTTCTTAGTTTTTCTAAAATTTTATCCCTCCTTTGTCCGATTGCCTGATGTGTAACTTTCTCTTTCCTGCTAATAAATCTTAGAGTTTCTTCTCTGTAGAAGATGGCTTCCATTAACTCTCTTTCTTCTTTTGTCAGTGTAGCTAATGCCTTATGCAGTTCTTCAATTTGCATTTTGACTTCTACAATTTTTTCTAAGTCTATTTTTTCATCTATGATGTTATCTACAAAGTATCCGTCATGGTCTAATGCTGAAAATAGTGTTACATTGTTCCTCCAATCTTTCTTAATAATATACTTTTCATGCTCTGTTATCTTCCAGTAGGCTTTGTAGACTTCTTCACTTACGGGTATAGCTTTCCCTTTGACATAAAGGTAATATTCCTTATTAGCCATTGTGTTATCCTCCTTTTTATTTCTCTGTTTTGGTTTTCTGAGAATAAAAAGGAGGACTTCTACACTTTGGCGTAAAAAGTCCTCTCGGCTCAAAAACTAATGTTTTATATGATTTATTATTTTGTTGATTTCGATAAAGAGTTATTGCTATGTGTAAGCAATTCCAACCATAAAAAAGGATAAATGTATCTTATGTGAATAACAGAATTTAGCGTTCCCATTATTTATCCCTCCATTACTTAGCTTACATATTTTTCCTCCTGAATAAATCTTTTATAAACTTTAAATGCCATCTTTTTTGCATTTATCATTAGCAAATTTTATTTTTACAACTACGATAACAGCTAAACCAAATGATAAAACATCTGCCACTGGTTGAAGCAAATATATCCCAAATTTCCCATATAAATTAGTAAGTAAATATAATAACGGTATGTAGAAGATACCTTGCCTCGAAATCGAAATTATCAACGACCAAAAATATTTACCTGTGTTTTGCATCAACATGCTACTTATCGCATAATAGGCTAAAAATGGAATTGTTATACATTGCATTCTAAGTATTTGCACTCCTATAGAAATAACTTCACTATCTTTAGACATTGCAATAACAAAATGTTCCGAAAAAATATATAGCACCATTGCTGATATAATCAAAAATATAGTTCCAACAACAACTGTCAAATTAAATGCCGATCTAACTCTGCCATATTTTTTTGCACCATAATTCATTGCACAAATAGGTTGAAACCCTTGCCCCCATCCAATCATAATCATATAAGCTATGGCAACTATTCTTGAACTTACGGTTAATGCTGCAATAACACTGTCCCCAAAGCTTGCTGCAACTCTATTCAATAAAATGAGGGAAACACTTGTAATTGCTTGCCTTGAAAAGTTAGGCATTCCTCCTACAAGAATATGGTATATACGTTCTTTACTACATTTGACATTTTTCAAAGAAACAGGAATATTACCATTTCTGTTCGCCAATATAGTAAGTGAAATACAAGCAATTATTTGCCCTGTCAAAGTTGCAAATCCAGCTCCAACAAACCCGAACTTGAATATAAACATAAATACAGGATCAAGAATCATATTGCTAAACATTCCTAAAAGCAAACCTATCATTCCATCTTTTACATTTCCACAAAGTCGTAATTGATTATAAATAGTAATTGAATACAGACTAAACGGAACGCTTATTATAATCACCTTTAAATACTGAGTAGTAAATTCAAATAAGTTAACAGAAGCATTCCCACCAATGAACTTTGTCAAGTCTGATATAAAAATCCATGACATTATAGCTATCAAAAATCCACTTATAATAGAAAATGCCATTCCTATGGAAGAAATAATTGTCGCCTCTTCTTCATCTTGTTCTCCAAGTTTTTTAGACATAATATTACCGCTACCATATCCAAACCAAAAACCAATAGCCTGAATAATACTCACGAAGCTAAAAACAACACCAATAGCGGCTGTCATCGATTTATCATTTAAAAGTCCGACAAAAAATGTGTCTGTCAAATTATAAATAACCATAATTAGCATACCAACAATTGTTGGAACAGACATTTTTACTATCAAAGGTAAAAGTGGTTCACTTAAAATCTTTTGCCTTCTCAATTCTTTTTGATCTATTTGATTTTTTGATTTCATATCAGCAACCTTTGACCTCGCCGGTATTACCATCTACTTGTATGGTATCTCCATCTTTGAATTTGGTAGTTGCAAGACCAACTCCAAGAACTGCCGGTATATTATATTCTCTTGCAACAATTGCAGCATGGCTCAAAGCAGAACCTGTATCTGCCACAACAGCACTCGCTAGCTTAAATAATGGAGTCCATTCAGGATCTGTAAGATGACAAACTAATATATCTCCTTTTTTCATTTTATAAAATTCTTTGGGACTATTTATTAGACACACCTTTCCAACTGCAATGCCAGTGCTTCCACTTACTCCCTTTAAGACATCACCATCTGTTTTAAAAATCAATAACTTTGAAGCTTCCCATACTTTCACTGCTAAAGGAAATTTTTCGTTTCTCCTTTTTATTTTTTCCTTATCTGACTCATTTAGATTACCTCTGTTAATTGCTTTAAGCAGTTCTTTATGAAAAAGATTAGCCACTCCAGTTTCTATGTTTTCATCACCCAAGAGTATAAAGTTAATTCTTCTAACACACTTTCTCACATAATAAAATAGTGTTTCCCACAAATATTGACTTTCTTCACGAACCACATGAAAATATCTAAAATATTTTATCTGTTTTTCTACATCCTGATACTTTCTACCATAGATTTCCTTTACGCTCTCCATAAGTTTAGAAAAATCCTTTATATCGTTACTTTCATTACTATTTTCATTTAATATAGGTCGTAATATATTTATAAGCCTATCAGGATCCTCAAGAAATGTTTTTGCAGATAAACAATAACAGTTATAATCCGATTTAAAGCCATTATCTTTCATAAACTCATCTGATATATTCTTAAAATCATTATACTTTTTATATAATTCCTTAAAATTATTTCCGGAAATTATTGCTTGTTTTAAAGCTTCATTTTTTCTTATCTCACGAGCCATTTTATAGACATCATTTGTAACCACTGATGTTTTATTATCTAAGTCCCAATAAAAATCAAATGATGAATAATTGCTATTTACTTTTTTTATTATTTTGGTAAATTTCTTGCTATTTAAAACTGATGGAAATAATGCATATTTGAATCTATCATAAGCAAGCTTTTGCAAAAGAACATAACTTTCTTCTAAGAAATTTCCACACTCCGTTAATGTCATATTTTCAAAATTTAAGTGCTTGATTTCTTCTATTTCAACTTCATATATATTCATAAAATCTTTGCACTTCTTATAACAGAACTCAAAATCTTTCATGTTCTTTAAAATATTAAAAAAATTAAAAATATTCTTTCCAATTCGCTTTCCGTCATCAGAAAAAGTTTGTATACCATCATCATCTATAATTGGATTTCTTGGTAAAATAATTCCACCTTCTGATAAAATGTTTACTTTCTGATCATTAATTGCCATCAAATAATCGAAATCAAGGACTCTATGGGCAAAAGGCATTTTTTCTAAAAAGAATGACATTACTTCTCGTGTATCCTTTTTGATTTTTTTACCCTTTATATACTTCTCTATTAAATCATTGCCAGTTATATCATTTTCAGAATTTTTTAATGTGGTGATCGCTCTCGCCTGTAAAATATAGACAATATCATTTTTGATAGCCCATTCAATATCCATAGGCATACCATAGTGTTTTTCTATCTCTAAACCGCACTTCATAAGTTCAAGTATTTCTCTATCATTTAATGCACGAGTTTTTCTTTTATCAGAGTTTACCGATACTTCAACAGTTTCCTTATCCCCGTATATAATCTGAGTTTCCTTGCTTCCAATATTTACTTCAATTATATTTCCTGATTTGTCAATAATGTAGCTATCCGCTGTAACTCTTCCGCTTACAACGCTTTCTCCTAAGCCAAAGCTTGCATTTATTTGCATCTCATTTTCTTTTTTGTTTACTGGGTTTACAGTAAATAAAACTCCTGATTTTTCACTCTCTATCATTTCTTGAATAACAACTGCAATAGAAACTGAAGTTTGATCATAACCTTGATGAAATCTATAGCTTACAGCTCTATTCCCCCAAAGTGAAGCATAACAATTGCGCACCCCATTTAATACACTTTCAATACCTTGAACATTTAAATAAGTTTCTTGTTGCCCTGCAAAACTGGCATCCGGTAAATCTTCTGCCGTTGCTGAAGAACGCACTGCAACTCTTGTATTATTTCCAAGATTAAAATATTTTTCTCTTATTGCATTTTCCAATTGCTCAGGAAATTTCCCAGACTTTATCTTTCCTCTAAAATACTCAGCTTCATTTAGAAGTGTTTTTTCATCATCTGCTGATTTTTTAATTCCATTTTCAATGAGGCTATCAATATCATTTACTTTTAAAAAATCTCTATATGCGTCTGCTGTTATAACAAAACCACTTGGAACATTTATTTTAGCCGAAGTCATTTCTCCAAGATTAGCTCCCTTACCTCCAACAATTAATACATCTTCCTTTTTTATCTCATTAAAATCCAGAATCATTTCTATCACCTTCCTTTTTACAATTAAATTTCTATATATTTAAAAACAATGCTTTGTATATAAATATTAAGTACTTCCTCAAATGTATCTTCATTAAAATGGAAATAATTTGAACATAGAACAAAGCTTCCAACAAAGGCATTTGATAAACCTTGCTTATCTACACTTTTTACTACATTGTTTTTGTACCAATAATCTATTAACCTATCCAAAAAATCCCCATATAGATTTTCTACTCTATTCACTTTCTTTGAATCTTCACTCGCAAATATTCTAAATGCCTCTTGATAAATTTCCTGATTTTTAATTTTCTCAGTCATGTCTATTGAATACTTGAAAATTACCTCTGAAAGGTATTTTTTAGGATTCGTAAGTGAATTTGAAAATTCTTTTTCAATGTTCTCCAATTTTTGTATTGATCTATATGCCATTAAATCAATGACAAGAGATTCTTTATCTTTCCAAAAATTATAGAAACTCCCTTGAGCTATTCCGACTCTTTTTGTCAATACCGAAATGCTAAGTGATTTTGTCCCTTTATCATGAAATAAATCAAGAGCAGTTTCCATAATACTTTCTTTAATTTTTATCTTTTCTTCTTCTGTAAATGCTTTTGCCATTTTAAGCCTCCAAATATTATAAATATATCTATGAATTTTCTATTTTTTATTCATAGATATCATAGCATAAGCAAACACAGAAGTCAATGAATATTTTATTTTTTATTCATTGACTTCCGCGATATATTATTTAATTAAAATGTTCTGCATTTCACATACCGGTATCCCCGCTCTTTTCAAAACCTTTAACTTCTCCTGTTTTTTCTGCTTTCGCCTTGCTTTATACCTTTCCTCATATTCCTGTTGTTTTCCATTTGCTTTACGCTTTAGATAATTTTGATGAAGCCTGTCCCTTCTCTCATTAATTTTTCGTTCTTCTTCCTCAAGTTTTGATTGTTCTTCTTCGCTTAATTCTTCTTTTGGCACTTCATAATTCCCTATGAAGTTAAAATATATTTCTATCTTTTGCTTTGATGTTTGACTGCCTTTCCTATCTCTTTCATGAATTATTATCTTCTCTACAAACTCATTTATCATTGTGTTTGTAAGTTCATCAAAGTTTTCATAGCGACTAATAAGGGATATGAATTTTCTTGTCTTGTCTGTTTCTTTTTCATATCTTGATATTGCAAGATCTAAGTCTTCAATCTCTTTGCTTAGGACTCTTTGCTCTGTTTCGTATTGGCTATTAAGTATCTCATATCTACTACTTGGTATTTTTTCTAGTATCATATCCTCGTAAATACGGCACATAAGCCTTTCTAACTCTTGTATCCTCGACTTATTATTAATTAGCCTTACTCTTTGTTTTTCTATCTCTACTTTTTCCTTTTCTTCCATTTCATTTTGAATGGAGTGAATAAATGCTTCATTATCCTCATTAAGATAATTTTTTATATCTTTTAATGTTTCTTGGATAAGGTTTATGACTACTTCTGCATTTATCCTGTGAGCTGATGGACATAGCGTTCCGCAAGGCACTTTCTTGTAATTACTACAAACATAATAGGGGATATTCTTATAGTTATTTGTCCTATGAACATACATCTTGCTTCCACAATCTGCACAATACATCAGTCCTGTTAGTGGGTGATATTCTCCCCAGCCATCAGGATACCTTTTTACATTTTCTCTTATCCTTTGCACATTATCAAAGGTTTCTTGGTCTATGATGGCTTCGTGAGTATTTTCAAAGATGAGCCAATTATCTTCGGATACATATTTACTTTTCTTATCCTTGAAATGCTTTCTTGTTTTAAAGTTAACTGTATGCCCTAAGTATTCTTTTTTCTTTAAGATACTTGCAATGGTAGAACTGCACCAACGATAAGGATGTTCAAAATTTTTGCTTTGATGTAGTCCATATCCCAATTTCTGTTGATGATAAGAGGGTATATCTATCTTGTCAGCTTCCAATATTTTTGCTATTCGATACGGACCATTACCTTGCATGGTCAGGTTAAATATTCGTCTTACTATCTCGGCTGCTTTTTCATCTACAACCCACTTATCTTTGTCTTTTTCATCTTTGATGTAGCCATAAGGCGGAGTGCTTGCCGTATGCTTTCCGCTTTCTCCTTTTGATCTGAATGTGGATTGTATTTTTCTTGAAGTATCTCTTGCATACCATTCATTCATAATATTTCTAAAGGGGGTAAAATCATCTTCTCTGTAAAAGCTGTCTACATTATCATTGATAGCAATCAGTCTTACGCCCTTTTGTCTTAATATCTCCATACATTGACCGACTTTGAGATAATCTCTGCCGAGTCTACTCATATCCTTTACGATGATACAACCGATATTTCCAGTATTTACTCCATTCATCATTGCCATAAAGCCTGGTCTATCAAACTGTGTCCCGCTTATTCCGTCATCTGTAAAATGGATAATGTTGGTTAAATTATTCTTACTTGCATATTCTTCAAGTATTTTCTTTTGATTAACGATTGAGTTACTTTCTCCTTCAAGTTCATCATCTCGACTTAATCTCTCATAGAGTGCTGTTATCTTTTCAAAATTCCTCACTTTTTCCTCCTTCCTCTTAATTTCTTAAATAAAAAAGAATTAAGAAGTACATATTTCACTAAAACAGTGATTAAGTGTTCTCCTTAATTCTATTACTCCTGCTGCAAGCTTATATTTCTTGTATTGCTTAACTGCAAAATGACTTGGATCTTTCTTTTCAAGAGCTTCAAAAAGCCTATCAATTGGGTTCATATAGGTTTCGTCATCTTCTCTAACCTCACTTGCGTCAATCATATCTAAGAGTGTTTTAAAATTCTTTTCTTCTTCAGGTGCTTCATAATAAATATACCCAATAAGAGCAGTGTAATATAACTTTTCAGCCTTTACCCAAAAATCTTCTCCTGCCTTTTCTCCATCTCCCTTGGTGTTAGCAATTATGGTTTGGACAAGCTTTAAAATATCTTTTTCACTTCTCAAGTATGCAAAGGGATTGTATTTCATAGATTTTTTAAAGTTTATTGTGTTTAATATCTTTATGTCGTAACCATTTTCATAAAGCATTTTTCCACATTCTAACACAAGTGTGCCTTTAGGGTCTGTTACTACATAGGAAGAATGCATTTGCATTAGATTTGGCTTTACATAAAATCTCGTTTTACCTGATCCAGAACCACCTATTACTAATACATTTTTATTTCTGGCATATTTAGGGTTTTTAGGTCTTGAGTTCATTGTTAGTCTTTCGGTATTAGTTATGAGAACATTGTTTTCAAACTTAGGGTCAATATATGGAGCAATATCCTTACTTTCTCCCCATCTTGCAGATCCATATTCCTTGCCTTGCCTATATTTCTTTTTGTTTTTACCTTTGCTGTAAACAATTAACTTAACAAGACCAGCAACTGAAATACCTACTAACAAGTCCCTTGGATTAAGGCTTGGTATATAAGATAAAGTTCCTATATCAGAAATTCCCACCATTATTTTATCAATAATATCTCCTCCTACATAAGAATTGATGTGCTTAGAAAAGATATTTCCAATGTAGAAGAATGATAGATAGGGAATGTTTGATAATATAAATTTCTTTGGGTTGTCTATTTTAATTAAGTTTTTAATATCAGAAAGAATGGCTTCTAATATATTATTCATCGTAGAAACCTTCACTATCTAATAAAATTAGTAGGTAGTGCCTTCCTTTTGGTGTTATAAAAGTTTTTATTCCTACAAGTGTACCTAGTGGATCAACCCATTCTTTTACTTCAAAATATCCTTTGTTCTTACCAGCATAAGGTAAGAGTTTCTTTTTCTTATCTCTGTAAATTAGTCCCTTATCCATTAGAAAACTTATAAACTGATTTTGTGGTATTCCTAATTCTTTGGCAGTATTTCTAAAGTTTGTAAGTAGGTTGTAATCTACTAATTTGTCATAATAATCTGCCTTTGGTCTTAATTCTTCAATCTCTTCTTCTCTTTCGGCAATAATTCTATTGGCTACAAGAATTGCATCTGCAAGTAGCTCTTCGTTAGTTTTCTTTTCTTGACCAGCTATATATCCTCCATTTTTTCTAATACTTGGTAAGACTTCTCTAGTTACCCAAGCTTTGAATATCTTTGCTTGTGGTAGTTTTGATGAGAGGATAAGTGAATACAATCCTGACTCATTAATTATTGAAATATTCTGTATTCCTCCAGGGGTCTTCCATTTCGTTACACCCTTATCTTCTTCGTCTACATGGTCATAAATAGCTTTTCTGGGATTGACATATCCTAGCATAGTTGCTACTTCATTTGCTATAAAGAAAAACTCACCATCTTTTTCAATAACAGTGAGTTTCCCAAAATTCTTATTTTCAAATGTTTTTAAATTACTTATCATAAGCTTTGCTCCTTATGTTTATTTTTAACTTTATCTTTGCTAATGGTATCCTTAGCCATATCTTTAAACTTATTTATAGTCTTAGTTATTGAATCTTTTCTATCGGCCTTTCTTTCAGAAGCCTTAACTGCTTTTTTAAAGGCATGTTCCATTACCTTTATATCCTTAGATTGAAAAAACACAGAGTGGTTGCCAGTTTCCTTATCTTTCATAACAGAAAACTTCACTCCGTGTTTGTTTAAAATTTTCTTTAGTTCTTTTAACTCAGGATCTTTTAGATTAATTTCTTCTAACTGTCCCTTTTTAACCATATCTTTTAGCTTTACTTCTTCTCCGTTATTTTTTATTACATTTTTCAAGCCTCCTTGTTCTTCTATTTGCTTGTGTACTTTCTTTAAGGCATCAAGAATTGCTTTACTTGTTGCTTTTGCAAGCCTTACTTCAAGATTAAGGCTCGACCTAGATACTTCTTCATTAATCATCTATTCCACCTCCATATAAAAGTAACTCTTTGTATTTTCTTAACTTCTCTTGATGGATTTTTCTTCTAAAATCTTCTCCCGTAACTTTAACTGGTATTGTCATTTCAAGTATTCTTGAATATATCCTCTGATACTCAAGGTCTATATTAGGATTTTGAATAATTTCCAATGATAAGTTTGTAGTAAAAATTGTCGGCCTGCCTTTTAAGTATCTTGAGTTTATAATGTTATATACTTGTTCTCTTGCATAAGATGTATCCCTCTCAATTCCAAGGTCATCTAATATTAACAATGGAATATTTGATAGGTTATCTATAATTTCGTTTGAATCAACCTTAAATGCAGATTTTTGTATTTGATTTATTACCTGAGATAAATTCAAAATCTTAACTCTAACTTGTTCTCTTTCAATTAATTCATTTGCTATTGCACAAGCAAGGTAAGTTTTCCCACTACCAACATCTCCATAAAATAAAAGTCCAACATTGTCTTTTTTCATTTGTTCAAAGCTTTTAGCATAGTTGTAAGCAACCTTATAGGCTTGACCTTTTTCATTTAAGTATTTCTCAAAATTATATTTGTGTTGGATAGGTGATGAGAAGCAATCTCTTTTAAGTGTTGATATTTTCATTAATCTTTCTCTTTCTTCGTTTTCCTTATCTCTTTTTATTTCACATTCGCATTTAATTCTGGGAATAAACTTTGTAAATCCAAGGTCAAGTAATTCTCCATCGACTCTTTTACCGCATACCTTGCAATAGATATGTCCATTTCTTTCAATATCATTTTCTCTTAATACAAAATCTTTTAAGCTTTTCATAAACTCTCTCCTATATCGTAATTCATTTTTCTTGTTGAATTGTCATTAATGTTTTTTGCCTGATCATTAAGATACCAATTGATTATCGTTGCCTTGTGATCTTGATACACTCTGTTATTTGCTTTCATATATGACGACAATCTATCAATGTATTCATTAATTCTACTTCCTAACTCATTTGTTAAGTCCTTGTATTCTTCATCAGTCAAAAATATATTTTTATATATTCCATAAGACTTTTGTCCCTTACTAAAATCATTCTTTCTTAACTCATTATTACTAATATTGTTATAGTTACCTTCCGATTTTCGGAAATCTTGAAGTCTGTTATTCGGAGTTCTTGAATTCCGATTATCGGAAGTCTGGACTTCTGCTTTTCGGAAATCTGGATTTCTATTATTTGAATCATAGAAAACACTCATAAAATCTTTAACATATATCCTATTTGGTTTTCCAAGTCCTTGTCTTTTCTTTTCTATCAATCCAATTCCTGATTTTGTATCAAGCTCATTTATAATCTTTAAGGCTTTATCATTAGCACAGTTAAATTGCTCTTTAATAGCATCCATTGTGTAGTAAATAAAGACTTTTCCGTCTTCATCTATCCAGCCATTTTTATATGAAAGACCCATTCGATTAAGCATATATGAATACAAAACTTTAGCTTCAATAGAAATGCTCTCAAAAATTTCATCTTCCATTAATACCATAGGTAACCTAATGAAGTTATACATTTCAGATTGCCTATTATAAAAATAATCAAAATTCATCCCTACCTCCTTTCTTTGAAATAAAAAAAGAGCAGCCTTATTTAAGCTACTCTTGTAGAAAGTATAAAATGGGTTTTATCTTATTATATTTTTCTTTGTGTCTCCTCATACCAGTTGCAAAACTACTCTTACGTCCATGTAGTTTTTTTGGGTCTTTTTGATGTATCCTTCTTCATCTTTATCGAAGACAAAATGCTTATAAAACTGCTTAAAATGCAGGATTTCTAAATTTATATCTTTTGTATCAACGCTATAGTCTCCACATGGCTTGAGAGGATAGAATGAATGTCATTTGAGTGTGTCCGTTCTCGGGAACATATCCACTGCGTTTTTGGGGCTATCGGTAGACGGGAACATATCAATACACCTCATGGATTATTATTTTAGAATGGATTTTAAGTAATCTAATAAATCTGATTTAGTTAGAGGCTCTGCATGACTTAAAATACAATACTTACAGTCGAAACTTTCTATCAAATTTGTTAATGACATTAATTTTTCTTTATCCATATACCCATCATCGTAGAAATCCTCGCTTGTTGAATCTCCCAAGAACAATATTTTTTCCTCAGGAATATAGATAAGCACCGTATCTTCCGAATGGGGTGAAACCGTATGAAAAATCATTGCGGTTATTCCACCGAGATTAAGGGTAAGCTCTTTTTCAAATTGGATATCCGATAGAACGGCAATAATTCTTTTATTATCTACATATTCTCTAGCTAGGCACTCATCATCATTTATCAAAAATTTTATATATGCACTGTCAGATAGTTTGGCTCTTTCCTGTTTCAAAAACTCGTTGGTTTTATGGTGTGCAATGGACAATCCGTGAATTTTATGCATTCCAAAGGTATGGTCCCAGTGCCAATGAGTGATGACAGTAAAATCTGGCTTCTTTAGGTCCTCGATTTCTAGGGATTTATAAAATTCATCAACATGGTCTGCTGAATTTCCTGCATCAATGGCAAGTGCAATTTTATCTCCATTTAAGTATGCCAACATAGGCCTATCAGTTTCTGGTTGATGTGGATAATAAAAGACCCTGCTAGTTATCTTTTTCAGTTCCATTTGCCATCCCACCTTTCTGGTAATAAATCTTTCAGCAACACTTCTTCCATTTCAGGTAATACAATTTGGGTCTCTATATTTTGATTATCTATCTGTGCAATAAACTCTCTGCACCTTCCACATGGTGGAAGTATACTCCCATCTTCAAATACAGCGATAATCCTTTTGATTGCAGTTTCATTGTTCTTTACCATTTCAGCAATAGCTGACTGTTCAGCGCATAAGCCAATAGAACAGGGCAAGTCAATGCATATTCCTGTAAAGATGTTACCGCTATTTGTCTCCAACGCGCACGCAACATGCCCTGAAGTTCCAAAGTTCCGTAACTTTTTATGATTAATTATACTGAAAGCAATTTGATATAATTCTTGTTTATTCATTTTCTTCTCCAATATTATTTAGCTTAATAATACGTTATTCTTTTTTCAAAACACTAAGTTATTCAGTTCACCATCAAGAACTTTTATAGTTTCATTTCTTTCCTTATCCTCTTGATTGTCATATAAAAGTTGTTCAATAAACTCCCATATATCTTCTAGTTTACGTCTAATATGATAGAATAACAAAGCATCCGTATTGATTAAAAAATCTTTGTGTAATTTCAGGTATATGTTCATAAATACATCATAATATGGCTTATCAACAAAAAACATGAGATCAGCTTTTACTGGAGCCAATTTCAAGCCTTCCCAGTCAATTAGAACTAACTGCTCATCCCGTTGCATCAAGTTCCAATTATGAATATCTGTATGGCATAGGGCCATTTTAGGATTACTTCGTCTTAGAATCTCCGACAGTCCTTCAACTCTGTCAATAGATTGTTCAAGGGGTTTTATGTGTGCCCCAAGCAAGCATTTTAAGTCCATGGGAAGACTGGCGCATTCTTTACGCAATACTTGTTTTAGCTGTTTCAGAAATGGCAAGCTAAAATCTTCCCTAATTAGTTGCACATATACCTACTATATCAATAAATTTTGAGTTATCATTGACTATATTAGTTGCTATTATCAGAATAGTCGTCGATAACTATATTTTCGTGCAAATATGCAAATAAGTAAAATGATAGTTATGTTATATCATAATAATTGAAAATAATAGAATGCATTTTTCAATGTAATAAGATTAAGCGTTCTCTTAAAGTTAGAGAACGCTTAATTATTTTTAATTTATTGAAATAATTTGTAACTATTGAAAACAGACAAAAATTGTTCATTGGATAATTTATCAAGATCAGTAACATTCGCATGCTTCAGCGCCTGTCTTAATTGATTTTTAGTAAAAAGAACATGATATTCCCTGTTTACCCATTTATAAACGAAAAATCTATACTTTTTGTAGTCCTTCTTTAAAATAAATGGTTTATGCCTTTCAAGTACAATCAATACAGAATCTACATTAGGCTTAGGGTGAAAATATGCTCGTGGCACTTTTTTAAGAATTTTTATATCCATTTCCACCATTAACAGCAAACCTAAAGCTCGTTGGGTATTTTGCAACCTTTTAGCAAATCCCCTCTCTACAATAAGGTAGCTATATTTCGCTTGACTATCAAAAGCAATCTTTTTTACAATATCAGTACTAATATTGTAGGGAATATTACCAAATATTTTATAGTCTGTATTTTTAGGAAAGCTAAACTTCAAAATATCCTCATGAATAACTTTTATATTCTGAAAAGGTTCAACTGCTTTTTTCGTGGCATGACATAAACCTTCATCAATCTCTATAGCATTCACCCGTTGACTCATTTCCACAAGTTCCTTGGTAAAATGTCCTTTTCCTGACCCAATTTCTATTATTTTATCTTGTTTATTGATATTCGTATATTTTAATATTTCCTTTACATGCTTTTTAGATGTAATGAAATTTTGCGTATTTTTCGGGTTTTTCTGTTTCATTATAATCTTCTCCTTGCCGGTTATAATGAACTAATCTTAAGAGCTCATTATAACCAATTATTTTTGGTTTGGTTGATAATGAAATCTCTCAATAACAAATATAGAAAACATACCCATACCTTTACCTCCTTTAATTTTTTTCATTATAAATGAGATAAAGTAATATCTACTACTGCAATACATGTACACATATTTAACTCCTCCTTATGCAACTGATTATATCACTTTTAATTTCTCTATTCAATAAAGTTCTGTGCTAATCTACCTCACCCTATGGATTTTTAATCCCGAAACATCAAATGTCATCTGTCAAATGCCCTATTTAAAAGGGTCAAAAAACGGTATTTTTTAGCCTGTTTTTGACCCAATTTTCGTACTCAAACCACTACATGTTGTGGTTGACTCCTATTATTCCTTGTCCAAACCACAATACGTCATCAGAATTGCTGCTTCAACGTGCCTTGAGTGGGCAAAAAAGATGTCGCACCCCACTGGTATCCCCTTGGCGGAAGCCCATATTTCTGAAACAGTCGCCTGGATAGGCTATTTTTCATTGATTTGGTGCCTGCTTTTGCGTTACAATCCAAGTAATTGTAAGCAATAAAGCCTTCAAAAGCATGTTGTCCTCTTGAAGGCTTTATTCGGTACAACTTTAAAATTGGTTTACTTATCTTTATCTTCCTCTCTAAGATACTTAACTAGCCCCGGATAATTGCTTATCCTTACAGTTCGGATCAATTAGAATTAGCCGAAAACGGCGGCGAAGAAACGAACCACCGAGAAGCACCGCCGCATTGCCGAGCTTGATACCCTCATTGAACGACTGTATGCGGACCGGAAAAGGCGCGGTTGACCGCCTTGCCCTCAAAGGCTTAGGGGCATATCAACTATATATTGGGGCCGAGTGCCGTTACTTTAACACCGCCGCTAGCCATGAGCTTATGCTTCCTTTAGGACACTGTCCCAACAGACACTTTTTAAAGTATGCTGCACTAATCCTTATTTTTCACAGCATAGCGCAATGACAGACAGCCATGTTCTGCATTCTCTGTTCCCTGCAATTCCAAATTAACTTTTTCAGATAACAGAAGGTTATCAAATAGTTGTTTTTCTTTATTACCTACAAAACATGGTGATATCACAAGACTGATTTCATCAATAAGTCCGTTTTCTAATAATTTGTTGGTTAATCCACCGCCACTGTCTGTCCGCATGTATTTACACCCATATTGCTCATGCAGGATCTGAAAGGCTTTTTCATAGTCCACATGATCATTTCCTGACACAATAT
Source organism: Lagierella sp. ICN-221743 (assembly GCF_037890055.1). Classification (NCBI taxonomy): domain Bacteria; kingdom Bacillati; phylum Bacillota; class Tissierellia; order Tissierellales; family Peptoniphilaceae; genus Lagierella; species Lagierella sp. ICN-221743. Next base: position 24,170 of record NZ_JBBKBD010000017.1, read on the forward strand.
ATGGGTAATGCCTTTCCTCCAAATAATTCAAATATTCCTTCGGAGTGGCAGTTGATACCAGAATGACAATTTCCTTCAGATATCCAAGATTTCTTAAGCAATGAAGACTTCTCAAGATACCTCTGCTGTCAGGTATGACTCCTATTGGTCTGGGGTCCTCCGGGCTTGTTATGATTTTCTCAAAATCAGCCTCTGTTTCAGCAGGATATTTTTCAAATGCAGTAAAAACAGTATTGGACCCAAACAGCACCGCATCCGAATGAATTCCCCCGGCAACCTGGTAGTAAACTTCCGGATTATCAAAGCCTTTAATGCGGCCATCAAGGCTAATTTGTGTGTGCATAATTATCTTTGGTTTCATATTTTTCAATCCTCCTTTTTGATAGTAGAATATCATAATACACTGACAGCTGTATGTCAGCAGGGGATATGAAACCTTACAAAAAATACATAACAGACCAATCGCTTTCTCTAAATCAAGTTTAGGCAGTGATTCGTAATTTGTGCCAGGTGTTTACGGGTTATGCATTTTAATTCATCAGGTTGGACTATTTCAATGCCTGATCCATATTCAATCAGCTGCTTGCTCAATATCTCAAAGGAATCTGTCTGGAATTCGATTTCCATTTTACTTCCCAAATCGGTTTCTTCAAGGAAGCCGAGAGAATACCTGTTCTTGATAGAATTGTATGTCTCCCCTTTTTCAGCTCTAAGAATTACATTATATAGTTTTTTATATGAAAGCATTTGTTTTAATATTTGTTCCAAAGAGCCATCATGGCTTTGACAGAGCTCTTCTTCTATGCAAATGCTTTTAATCCGATCCACACGAAAATTCCTATATTCATTTCTTAGCCTGCAAAACCGATTAAGTACCAGTTCTGTTCATAAAACCCCAGTGATATAGGCTCTATCATTCTGCTTTCCGGTTCTTGCCCTCCTGATGCAGGATATTGAATTGATATTACCCTTTTATTGCAGATTGCAGTCTGAATTGCTGCAATAACGTTATCCGCCAATGTATTTTTCTGTCCAGATGTGCTGTACACGTTAATACTGTTCTCCAACTCCTGTGCATAGTTTTTTTCACCATGCTTCAAAATAGATTTGATTTTATACATAGCTGAATCAAAATCCTTTATAAATGATTCATCTCCATGGCAATTTAAAAATTTCCCTGCTGTAATCAATGCACCCACTTCCGCCGCTGTAAACATTACCGGCGGAAGTAGGAAGCCCTCTACAAGAAAATATCCTTTTCCGGCCTCAGATCCAATTGGTATTCCGGCTTCTTCAAGTGTCCGGATATCTCTGTAAACTGTCCTTAAGCTTATATTAAATCGCTGTGCAATTTCTTTGGCAGGAATTATTTTTTTTGATTGCAGCTGAATAAGAATAGAGGTTACTCTGTTAATCCTGTTCAAATTTTATTCCTCCTCTGTGACTTCCATAAAAAGTATATCCTATGCGTTCTTAAGCTAGCTGCTGTTAGTGCTTCTCATTGCACCCTGGTTATAAAAGCCATACTCACAAACCTCTTCACCAAAACTCTTTACATCTCTAATATAGAACTCTATCTAGCGAACTTTTAGAAAAGATATAAAACATCAGAGTATGGACAGTTGCGGATGTACTTCAGAAAAGATTAGATGTCTAAATCTAGGTACTAAAACAATTCATCCAGTAAAATATAATATTTTATTTTCTCCCAATCAGGCTTGATCCCCAGTAAGTCAAAAAATAGCTCGACATACTGTTCTTCCCCGATATCCTCCCTGATCGAGCGGACGCAGAAGGCAATGTCATACCACTTGTCCGCCCTGCCGCTTCTCCCAAGATCAATAAAGCCACTTACTTTGCCATCTTTCACAAAGATGTTGCTGTCTCCCAGGTCGCCGTGGGAAAAGACAAGTTCCTCTTCGGGCTTTTCCGTCTTTAAAAAATCATACAGCTCGCGCGGATCTTTAAATGGAGTGTCTTCTTCCCAGTTTTCGCAATCCACATCGGCCAGATCGTTATTCAGTAAGTAATCCAATTCGGCTAAGCGGCTGTCTAAGCTATTCGTATAGGGACAATCCGATATGTCGATGGAGTGAAAGAGCCTGATGCACTCCGCATACAGCTCGATAATCTTTTCAGGGCTTTGTTCATCTTCATACTCTTCCGAGCAAAGGACGCCATCGGCCTCACTCATGAGCAGATTGCTCCAGCCATCATGCCGTTCAAAGTGCAGGACCTTTGGAACAGGCAGCTTTCCTTCCAGCCATAGCATCATGTCCTTTTCTCGTTCCACATCATAGGTGGTCCCTTTATACCGGCTGTCCGTCATTTTTAAATATAGGTTTTCATTTTCTCCCACCAGCTTATATACCTTAGCAGGAGACATTCCTTCCGTATCTTTTACGCAGCGGTATTTTTCGATCAGTTTTTTCAATTCCGGTGATATTCTCATTTTAGCCATTTATTATTTCCTTCCTCTTTTCTACAGTATTTAAAGATACCCCAAGAAGCTAATTATAACAAGACGAACTCCAATTCACTGTTCCTTGCATTCTAAAACCTTAAATACCAGAAAACAGCTTTTTCAAAGTTGTTTTCAAAGTTGGCGTATAACATAGTATCGACGGAGCCGATTTTGAAACCACAATTATGATAGAATTTACAAGCTATAAGGTTATTGTCCTGGGTTTCAAGCATTAGTCCATGCAAGTTTTTATGCTTTGCCCATTCTATAGATATATTGATAAGCGCGCTGCCTATGCCTTGCCCCCTGAAATCCTTACATACGGCGATATCTTCTATATAAGCGTACCGGTTCCAATTTTTTCGCAGTTTAACTTTTCCGACGCATTTATCGTCTTGGTAGTAAAGATATATTATCTTATCAGTATTGTCAATATATTCAAGGCAATCTGCCTCCTCATCCTCTTCATCCTCTTCGTCTTGGTAGCTTTTTAAATATGGCGCTTCATAGAGTAATTCTGTAAAGGTCCAATTCTCGTTTTCATACCTCGGTATAATCTTACCTATCACCTCAAATGGTTCGCTGGGTTTATCGATATCTTTCAGGTGCCCTGCTTTCATTTCTGTAATCACTGTTCCCGCCTCTCTTCTATATCAGCGGCATATGTGCTATCCAGGCAGCCGGTTTTACCAGTGTATTTTTTATACATGTCCCTGGTATATTTTGTTATATTCCTATCATACTCCGGATAGGCATAATGAAGCCTTTCCGCCACCTCACCGGATACCGCCCTGAACAATTGATGGCATAGAAATAATGCTTCCCATATGTTTTCATAGGAATCCATCCGGTAGGTGGACAAAAGTTTCTCCCACAAATCCTCGGATATATACCTTTCAATAAACTTATAGTTCTTGCCTACACTTAATTTAAAGCCTGTTTCGATGCCGACCTTCCATGATATCATTCTCAGCAGCTCATGGCGAACAATCTGATTAAAATGATCAATAGCAAATAAAATTTCCTTACGGCACAATCCTTTAATAACATAAGGTGTTACATTCCAAAATTCATTGCAGCAATCATCATACTCCCTTGCGCTTGGCTTTCTTACATGATAATCTATATCAGTCGGAACTATGTCCCTTTTAATTCTACAATCTTTATCAATTAGAACCTTTATTAATTTATCGCCCTTTAGGTAATTATCTAACTCTTCCAAGGGCAATAAGGTAAGATCAATTTTATTGTAATCATCAAATAGCATAAGATAGGAAAATCCCTTTTCTTCAGGTGGGAATAATTCCATATCCTCCGGCTTTTGCATCATTATTATATTCCCAAATTGATTAAGCCAGTCATCATTAGATATAAACGGTTCTATATCACTTACAAAATATGTAATATCATAATCCTGAAATTCATCTTTAGGTATATTAATATTTGCGCGTGACCCCTCAAGGGTCACAATTCGAATACGTTCATCCTGTTCTGCTAAAGAAAGTACTAAATCCATCATTTCTTTTTCTGATCTCATTTACATACTCCTCGTTTATTTTTTCTATATTATTACATCTTCTTTTTTGCCGATACAATCAGCATCATTGGGCGTCGCATTTCATCCGCCATCCCCGGAATATCCATCATGTTCTCTGGCGGCTGTGGCTCCACAATCTGATTTATTATAAAACTATTTGAAAGCAGTGTATTTAGATATGTGGTCAGTGTTCTATGATATTTTGTAACCTTTTCTTCCAAAAACATAGCTGTCCGTTTGCCCTCATAATAATAATTGTCCACCGGGAAATGCAGTATTTCTCCTTTTTCGTTATAATACCAGTCTTGTGTTCCATGAGCAGTAAAAACAGGATGTTCAACTGTAAAAACTAAATTGCCACCAGCCTTCAGCATCCTATATATCTTTTTTATTAAATTCTCATAGTCTGCTACATAATGAAACGCAAGCGAACTTAGTATTACATCAAAGCTCTCCTCTGGGAAATCCACATCTTCTATGGCACAGCATTCATATTCAATCTGTGGAAAATGGGTTTTTCCTTTTGCTACTTCGAGCATTTTATGAGAAATATCAACACCTACTACAGAGGAAGCACCGTTTTCCATCGCATATATACAGTGCCATCCATAGCCGCATCCTAAATCAAGCACACGCTTACCCTTAAAATCAGGTAGCATCTTTTTCAAAGTCTCCCATTCTCCCGCACCAGCCAGTCCTTTCTGCGAGCGACTCATTTGACTGTATTTTTGAAAAAATATATTATCATCATATTTGTTTTCTTTCATCTGAACTCTCCTCGTTTAAAAAGTTATTTATCTCCGATACAATTTCATTCACTTCATTATAAAGCTTCTCGGTCATGTCGTAGCATTCAAAAAGTGAGATACCGAGTACTTCAAAAATATGATTTACCTTCTCGGTATATTTTTCAGGTTTATGTTCAAAAGTTTCAAGCAGTTTTATAGCTTTCTTTTCGTTGATACAATAAGCATTATTACATGCAAATAACACTTGATTTAAACATGAAACTATACGAAAAACATGACCCGCAATATAATATTTATCGTCTGTTCCCGAATTTGCTTTTACAAACATTAAAGAGAACCCTGCTTCAAACATAAAAAAGTTTATCAAGTTCTTCTTTAGAGCACCAGGGTAAATTTCTGCCTGATTTTTTAATTCGCATAAGCTTTCATTCTTAGTATATAGTATCTTGCTGATCGCCAATTCTCCACGATACATAGCACTTATATATCCATGGGGATGCCCCGTCTGATAATTAGTAGTAACAATTCCTTGCTCCGTATCTTTGATTATTTGTTCCACCCGTTTTATATCACGTAAAATCAAGTCAACATGATACCCATTTATAACTAACCATCCGCCGCCATTAATCCAATCACCCCACGCTCCGGGAGGTACAACAAGGTTATTTCTATTCTCATCATCCAACTCTGTAGCAATTTGATTAATCGCTGTAATGTCAAATGATTCTGATTTGTAATAGATTCCGATATCTATATCAGAATCCTCTGTATGTGTGCCTCTTGCACGAGAACCCCCTAATACAATGCCTTCTATATAAGGCAAAGAGGATAATTTGTCTGTCACTGATTGAATAATATTATCTATCATACTGAATCTCTCCTTTCAATATCAAAAGCTATATCTCATGTTGAGAAACACTTTTTTTGCCATATGTTCCTTATGCTTTACGTATATTTATATGGAAAGGAAAGGGGGCCTTCGGAATTCATCTTGAAGGCCTTATTTTCCCTGATTAGTGATCTAAACTACTTAGTGCTTAGATAAAATCCATAATCTTTTTCACTGCCCTACTTACCATCTGTCAAATAAGAAAAGTAAAATAATTATCAGACCATGAATATACAACAAAACAATCATAATATTTCTTTTATAACGTAATGATACAGATTAATGTATTAATTTAAAAGAGCAGCCGTTAAATTGAAGTCAATATCTGTTCTATCCACTCCCTAATTGATTATTGCTACTGTTTACTCAATCTGGTTGTTTTTCTGACACTCTCGATCTGTTCTCACAAACAAAGAAACACACATTTCTCCGAGTTGATAAAATAGATGTTTCTTCTTAAAACATTGCTATATCATTATTTTCTTGACATCAAACATACCGTCTCAGCAGGCGATTTCTGCCAATCGAAGCTCCCTATTCGGTCGCTTCTCTTGGGAAATCTTTGCATGAGACCTGCCTCTACTTTTCAGCGTCGCTTCGCTCCTTGACAAGTAGGGCTAGGGCTTCAACATGGTTCGCATTGTTAAGAGGCGTGTCGGGTGCTGTTAGTTATATTGTATATTTACTTTTTATCCTTGTCAATTTCAACCTCAAGTCCAGATTTAAACACTACTTTTAAATTTTCTTCATAAATTACTATCTTATCTATAAGTTTCCTCACCAATTCTTCATCATAACTTTCTATTTCTAATTCTTGATTGTCTAAAAACTCTTCTAATTCCATTAGTCTGCTTTGTTCATTCTTCTCTTCCGCCATATTTAGATATATCTTTTCTTTTTCTTTCCTTAATTCTTCTACCTTATTTGCAAGTCCAGTGTAGTCTTTCTTGGCATTAGCTACTTTTAAAAGCTCTTCTTGAACCGCCAGCATTTCTTTGTCTATTTCTTCTATTCCACTACTTCCATCACCTGTGATGGCTTTTTCAATATTCTCTTTAATTATTTCTTTTAATTCACTGCTTTCAGATATAAGTTGATTGATTGCTTCTACGACTGCCTCTTCTAGATCAGTCTCTTTTATGGTTCTCGCATGACAGGCATCTGGTCCATGGGTTATTCTTGTACAGCATCTCCAAACGGTGTATTTTTTACCTCTATTGTTCCATGCTATTCTCCTGTAAATATCGCCGCATTTTGAGCAGTAGACAATACTTGAAAGGGCATATTTGCTGGAATAAATTCTTCTTTTTCCTTTGCCACTTACCATATTAGCTCGTCTATCCATTTCTTCTTGGACTCGCATGAAGATTTCTCTAGGTATGATGGCTTCGTGACTATTTTCTACATAATATTGAGGCGCAATGCCATCATTCTTTACCCTTTTCTTATTTAGAAAATCCACTGTATAAGTCTTTTGTAAGAGGGCATCCCCCATATATTTCTCATTAGTTAATATTTGATTGAGGTTCGATACATGCCACTTCTTATTTCCTGCTCCATTTACTATCTTGTCTTTCTCTAGCCCTCCCTTAATATCTCGTAGGCTTGCTCCTTCTAAGTATTCTTTGTAGATCCTTTTTATAATTTTTGCTTCTTCAGGAACTATGACGAGTTTTCCGTCTTCGTCTTTTGTGTAGCCTAAAAACCTATTATGATTTACTTGGACTTGGCCTTGTTGAAATCTATATTGAAAGCCTAGCTTCACATTTTGTGACAAGGACTGACTTTCCTGTTGAGCAAGAGATGCCATAATAGTTAGGAGGACTTCTCCCTTTGCATCCATAGTGTTGATGTTTTCTTTTTCAAAGTAGACTGGGATGTTGTTTTCTTTTAATTTACGAATATACTTTAAGCAGTCTAGCGTGTTTCTAGCAAACCTCGATATGGACTTTGTAATGATGTAATCGATGTTCCCTTCCATGGCTTCTTCAATCATTTTATTAAAGCCAGCTCTTTTCTTGGTGTAAGTTCCACTGATTCCTTCATCAGAAAAAACTCCCGCAAATTCCCAATCTGGATTTCTCTTTATATAATTTGTGTAATGGTCTATTTGAGTGTCATAAGAAGTTGCCTGTTCATCGCTATCTGTTGATACCCTTGCATAGGCAGCTACTCTCAGTTTCTTCTTTTCTGATTCCTTGATGGAATTTCCTTTTTTCTTCTTCGCTGGTATTACTATGACCTTGCTATTCATCATCTATCACCTCGATTAAATTGTACTTGTGGCTTGCTCGTTCAAAGGGATCTATGGGCAAAGTCTCTTCCTTTTTATATCTAAACTTGCAGGGAACTTTAATAATCTCTTCTTCTTTTTCCCAAACTCGTCCCATGGCCACTGCCCTTTCCTTTAACATTTGACCTGCCTTTTCAAAGCTTTCTTCATCTATTATCTTGGGATAGATGTCATTGCCTAAATATTTTTTGTTGGTTAAGATTCTTTTTACACTTGAGCTGTTTTTCTTTAGTCCAGCAAGGTCTGCCGACTTTATTAGGGCGTTGCCAGCAAGATAGTTTTTAAAGATTTTTCTTATATTCTCAGCTTCTTTTTCTTCAACTTCTAATCTTCCGTCTCTTATGGTATAGCCATAACATAGTCTAGACATTTTCTTTCACTTCCTCTCTAAGTACAAGTCCACACCTTAAATGAAAATCAAGGGTTTCTCTATTAATTACCTGTATGTGGTCAATGATTTCTACAAACAAGTCATCTTCAAAATGATCAAATATTTTACTTTTATCTAAGATTCCTATTAGTTTTTCAAGTTCTCTTATTTCTTCATCATTTCCAAGGATGGCTTTTTTACATCTTTCCTTTTCTTTGAGTAGATAACTTTCTTCACTTGAAATTTCACTGCTTTCTTTTGCGTAAACACTTGCATCTAAAACTCCTGAAGTTATTAGTTTGTTTAAAACTTCTTTTCTTTCCTTTAGTTTTTCTAGGTTTTCTTCTATTTTTTCTATCTTCGCAACTTCTTCCTTGCTGTCCACTCTCTTTAATGACTCTAAGAGTGGCATTAGGATATTATCTTTTCCAAAGATTAGCTTGTTTACTAAAGTCACAAAAGCTAGTTTTATGTTCTTGTCTTTAATAAACTTCATGGAACATTTATTGCTATCTCTTAAGTGTTCACTACAAGTCCAGGCTATATATTTATCTTTACCATTATAGTGATGTCTTCTTTTAAAGGTTGATCCACACTCGTCACACTTTATTTTTCCCGATAGACTATATCTATTTTGATATTTTTTAGTGTTTTTTCCATTTCCTTTTGCTATAGCCCTTATCTTTATTAGGTCTTGTACTTTTTCAAAATCCTCTCTACTTACTATGGCTTTATGGTTATCTATAATCTTATACTGGTCTTCTTCCCCATTATTTTTATGTCTATTATAATTTTCATCTGTATAAGTTTTTTGGTAGATGACATCGCCTATATATTTTTCATTTTTTAAGATTCCATTTATAGTCGACCCATGCCAGCTTGCACCTTTTTGTCCTTTAATCTTTCTCTTATTTAAATCTTCTGCAATTTTATGCGTTCCCTTACCTGAAAGATACTGTTTAAATATTTCTTTTATAATCTTGCCTTCTTCTTCATTCACTACCATCTTTCCGTCTATATTCTCATAGCCATAGGGTGGGCTTGATATAATGAACGTTCCATTTTGAAATCTTTTCTTTATGGACCACTTGTTATTTTCTGATATAGACCTGGATTCACTTTCTGCCAGGGATGAAAGTATGGATAGCATCAACTCACTTTCCATGGTTCTGGTATCAATATTTTCTTTTTCAAAATAAATACCAATGTTTAAATCAAGAAGTCTTCTTACAATTTCCAAACAGTCTGTTGTGTTTCTTGCAAGTCTTGAGATGGATTTAGTTAGGATAAAGTCTATTTTCCCGTCTTCGCAGTCTTTTAGCATTTTTAGAAGTCCATCCCTACATTCTTTCTTTGTTCCAGTGATGCCTTCTTCAAAGTATAGACCTGCAAAAGTATATGATTCGTTCTCAGATATTATCTTTTCGTAGTGTGCTTTTTGCGTTTTAAGACTTACTAGCTGAGCGTCTTCATCTGTCGATACTCTTGCATAAGCAGCGACTCTTAATATGGATCCTTCTTTTTGATTTGCTTCTATTTTTGTTATCTTTTTCATCCATTCAACCTCCTTTCTGCTAGTGCTATATTCCCGTACAAGTAAGTATTTATCAAGTCTTATATCAATAATTCTGAAAGAATAGGTCTGAATTTTTTAATGTTTTCTCTCCTAATTTTTCTATATTCTTCAAGGCTAATTTCATCTAAAAGAAAGAGATCTTGGATGAACTTATCTGATAGATAGAAATTAAGCTCTGCCTTTAAATCCATATCAGTGTATTCAGTTTTTATAATTTCTGGTCTACCTTCAAACTTTTCTACTCTCATACTCCACCTCCTATATCACAGGCAAAGACATCAGGTCTATATTTAACCCTAATTTTCTTTCCTCTATATTCCTTAGGACAAAGGAAGTGTTTTTGAGTAAAATTTATTGCCATTAATATAAATATCGAAATAGACAGATTAAATAAAAAGAGAACAACGATAATTACTTCATGAATACTAGTATTTTTTAAAGTGATCGTCCCGCTCTTTAAAGCGCGCACCTAACCCTCTCTATTTTGATGCAATTTAATTGATTGGCTTTTTAAATTAGTTTTTTATGTAAATCAACATCTCTATTAAAAAGTGTTAATAGGTCAAAAAAAAAGAGACTAGCCTAATACCAGTCTCATTATCTATCGTTTAATCAATTATTTAATTTCCATGATTCTGCCTTAGCTTTTGCATTGATAAGATCAGAATAAAGTCCATTATTTTCAATCAATTTTTCATGATTTCCACGTTCTACTATTTCTCCATCTTTTAAGACTAAAATCTGGTCAGCATTTCTAATTGTCTTTAGTCTATGGGCAATCATAATTACTGTCTTATTTTTTGTTAATGATTCTATTGCTTCTTTAAGCTTATCTTCATTTTCCGGGTCTATATTTGCAGTTGCTTCATCAAAGATAATTATATCTGCATCTTTTAGCATGGCTCTTGCTATGGAGATTCTTTGTTTTTCTCCGCCTGATAGGCTTGCTCCACCTTCTCCGATGATAGTGTTATATCCATCCGGTAAAGCTTCTATAAATTCATGGCACCTTGCCTTCTTTGCAGCTTCTACAACCTCTTCATGGCTTGCATTTTGTTTTCCAAATTTTATATTGTTTTCAATAGTGTCTTCGAAGAGATATACATCTTGAAATACCATGGAAATAGAATTCATTAAGTTTTCTATCTTATAGTCCTTAATATTCTTTCCACCTATTAAAATTTCGCCAGAATTTACATCCCAAAATCTTGCAATAAGATTACAAAATGTGGTCTTACCAGATCCAGATGGACCAACTATGGCAGTCATGGTATTTTCTTTTATCTCTGCTGATACATTTTTTAAAATTGGTCTATCATCATAGGAAAATGATACATTTTTAAAGACTATGTTGTGATTTTTTATTGGCTCTGTAATACTTCCTTCTTTCATATCTTCCATATCATTTACATAAGAATAAGAATCTATTGCATTCTCAACCATTCTTAGCATTGCAATAGCAGATCCAGATGTAATAAGTCCGTCAAATATTACAAAACTTGCTATAAGTATCATAATAGTATTGACTATTTGACCATTTTCAACAAAATATAATTTTATTGAAATAAACAACATCAAACAAATTGTTATAGCTATTATGATTTTAGCTAATAAACTATATGGCATTATAGTTTTTTCTAAATCAAAAGAATATTCACTAGCACTATCAAAGCTCTTGTCAAGTTTTTTATTATTACTTCCTCGTAGATTATATGATTTTATAATTTGCATTCCTTGCAATGTTGATAAGACTTCTTTGGTAAGTGATACCTGAATCTCATGAATCTTATCTGCATTTTTACTTGACCTTTTTTGCATACGAGCAATGATCATTAAAAATACAATAGAACCAACTATTGCTACAAGACCTACCTTATAAGAAAACAAAAATAAGGATAAGATAAAAACAATAGCATTAAGCATGCCACCGAAAACCATAATACACAAAGTTGGAACCCAAGTCTCTACATTATCTAAGTTAGTAGTTGCAATAGTTGTTAAATTTCCTAAACTTAAACTTGAGAAGAATCCCATGGGAACTTTTTTTATTTTTTCACCTAATTCAATTCTCTTGTGTCCAGCCATAAAATATCCGGCATGTGTTTGTTTGAGCATAGAGGAATTTTTTGAAATAATTACTCCGGCTATACTAATTAATAAAAATAAACTTGATATTCCTATTGTTTTAAAGCTTATATCCTTGTTTACTATCCCAAAAATCGCATAATAAATGGCTGCAAATTGTAGAGCATTAAAAATAGAACCGAAAAAATTAGCAAAGATTGATTTTTTTAGATACACTTGTTCTTCAATAGAAAAATTCCATATTTTTTTAAAAACACTAAGCATTTTCTTCTCCTTTCAAGGCAGTTTCCCAAAGATTGTGATAATCTTTTGATTCCTTCAAAAGATCTTCATGACTTCCTTTACATGCAAGTTCTCCATTTTTAATTACAAATATATTATCTACATCTGTTATTGTCTTTAAACGATGGGCAATTATAATTAGAGTTTTCCCTTTAACAAGCTCTGATATTGCATCTTGAATCAAGGCTTCATTTTCAGGATCGATATAAGAGGTAGCCTCGTCTAAAATAACTATTGGAGCATTCTTTATCATAGCTCTTGCAATTGATATTCTTTGCCTTTCTCCTCCAGACAAATGTTTACCAGCTTCTCCTACCCTTGTATCATATCCATCTGACAAGTTCATTATAAAATCATGGCAGGCTGCTTTCTTACATACTTCAATTATTTCCTCATCACTGGCATTTTTATTTCCTATTCTGATGTTATCTTTAATTGACATATCAAAAAGAAAATTATCTTGTGCTACATAGGAAACAACAGTAGATAACTTTTCAAGGGACATATCTTTGATATTTACATTTCCTATACTTATAGAACCACTATCTACGTCCCAAAATCCTGAAATTAGTTTTGCAATAGTCGACTTTCCCGAACCCGATTCGCCTACTAAAGCATTCACACTTCCTTCTTCTATATTTATATTTATATTGTTTAGGACTTGCTTATCTTTTTCATAAGAAAAATCTACGTTTTTTATCTCTATATTATAATTTTTTATATCCAAATTTTCATTTTTATGAGATAATTCTCTCGCAGAAAGTATATTTTTAATCTCCTCGAAAATAGTTGACATTCTTCCAATATCATCTTCAAAAGTCATTACTCTCATAATATTTTGGATAGTCCCGAAAGAAAGAATTATCAATGTTAAAAATACACCACCATCTAGTGAACCATTCATACAGAAATATAAACCAAATGGTATAATTGTCAAAATACCAACTGGAGCAATAGACATACTTATCGCATAGTCTCTTGTATTTTCTCCCATCCAATCATAATAGTAATTTGCCTTTTTATACACATTGTCCCTGTATTTTCTATAAGATTTTTCGCCTTGATTAAATGTTTTAATAACCTCTATTCCATTTATATATTCAACCACGGAATTATTCATATCTTGACCAATTTTAACTGCTTGTGGAAACTTTACCTTCATTCTTTTCATCGGTCCTGCCATAAAAAATCCACCAATAACTAATGGAATTAAAGATATCAAACTTAGTCTATAATCTAAAATTAACATGTAAACAAATAATATTATAGGTCCTACTAAATTAGCTGTCATCTCAGGTATCATATGAGCCAATGTTGTTTCAGTATTATCAACTTGATTTACAATTATGTCTTTTAGCTTACCAGTAGATTCATTCAATATATCTCCTAATGGCATATTAAATAATTTTTCCATAAGGCTTTTTCTTATATCTCGTATTATTTTATAGGCTGTTTTATGAGAAATCATTGTTGACAAAAACATAAACACTTCTTTGATTATAAGACATGAAAGTATCAAGAAAATTTTATTTATATAGTAATGAAAATCTTGGCTACCATCAATCAATGATATAATCATCTTACTTAGAATAATATATACAAAAAGATTTGAAATTACTCCAAGTATTGCAAACAAGACAGAAATAAAATATGGTGCTTTATTTCTCTTAATGTATTTTTTTAATAGATCCATAAATTTAACTCCTTTCATCATCTTTTTTCATAACATTTGTAAAATAAGTCTCTATCATTTCAGTTAGATATTTCTTATTTTTTACAAAATTCTCACGTGTGTTCAAAATTTCGCAAGCCATCAATCCAGAATTCATAATATTAATCATAAATTCAAATGTATCATCAGAAGGTAACTCGTTAAACAAAGTAGAAAACAATTCTTTAAATGCTTGTATGGACTCTTTTTTTATTTTCACATATAGTTCTTTCAAATCATCATTTTCTTTTAACTCACATAAAAACATAACATAAAGCTTTACATAATCATTATCTGCAAGTATCTTGTCTATAATCATTCTCGAAAACAACTTCGGACTTAGTATTAAACCTTCATCATAAATTGATTTTTGAATAATATCCCTTCTATTTAAATTACCTTCTACCATAATGTCATATAAGATTTCATAGGTAGAGCCATAATGATGATACAAACCACCTCTAGAAAGCCCAGTAGCTTCCATAATGTCATTCATAACTGTATTTCTAAACCCTTTGTCCAAAAAGACTTTCATAGCCGCTTGTCGTATTTCTTTTTTTCTATCTTCTTGAGACATTCTTTGATTAATAAAACCACCTCCTACCGACACTTATGTCGGTTAATTTGATTATACATTATATGATAAAGATTTTCAATGTCAAAACGCAAAAAAGAAAACAATACATAAAATTTATGTAAAAAAGCCTGATAAATTCATCAACTAAGAATCTATCAGGCTTATATCTTAATCTATTAAATTAATTCATTTACTCTTCTCTGAACTTCTTTATAATCATATCCAGCATTAGTTAATCTTCTTTTTCTATCTTCTCCATTCCCCCATTTTCCACTTATAACTTCTTTTGCTAACTCATCGATTGTCTTTCCAACTGGATATACTATCTTGCCATTTGCATCGAATACTTTTAATCTAAACCTATCGGCACATCTTTTGGCATTCTCTAAATTCTTAAATGCACCTTTCTGGCTTTTTACATCAGACCAAGATTTTCTAACTCTATATAGTCCACCTGTTGGTTTGCTAACAGTCTTATTTCCTCTTAGTCTTTTATTTACTTCGTTTGCTATATATGGAAATTTACTGCCAAGATATGGACCTGGACAATTAGTGTTTGAATACCACTCGTGTTTTTGAAGAACGCCATCCTTGCCTCCAGTATAGGTACAAGGATAGATTCCATTTCTCCTACAGATGTCTGCTACTAAATCAATTAGTCTATTTAAAACGTAATCAGAAACCAACCACTGAGGTCCTCTAGTAGAGTTTCCTACTTCAATTGTTACTGCTCTATTGTCACACCAGGAAGATGAGGTTGTCCATGCTCTGTTAGATTCATCAACCCCTAAAACAATTACTCCATCGGATCCTAAATTGTAGTTAGCTGATGCTCGTCTTGCTCTTGGCACAAATACTCCAGCAAGATTCCTACCATTTATAACTCCAGCTGCGTGGTGTATTGCTATTTTAGTAATCTTTTGATTTCTTCTTCCACTATGGTTAGGTGAGAGAATTGTTGCTTGTACTAATGGGCTATTACTCATTTATTTTTCCTCCTTGAATTGTTTTAATATATCTTTTAATTTTTCTGGTACTGGCAAACCTAAAGCTATAGAATTTTCTAAGATAGAAAGCCCTTCATTTGCTATATAAAAAAAGATGATGGCCGTTCTTATCATGGTTCCATCACCTTTAATTAAATTTACATCACATAGGTTTGCTATGCCTACAACTATAAAAATCATAATCTTTTTAGCTATTCCTTTAAATCCTATAGCTGAAGATAGTTTTCTTTCTACTCCCGCTCTTAAAACTCCAGTTATATAATCAGCTATTACAAAAGCAAGTAATGTGTATATAAAAGCATCTATTTCGCCTAAGTAAAATCCTATATATCCACCAATTGCTACAAATATCACCTTGATTGTTTCTAGTAATTTATTCATATTATTCCTCCTCTGTTAAGGTATATGTTATTTTCATTGTTTTATCTGCTGTTTTTAATATTGGACTAGATAAGTTATTAATTGTTCCAAGATAGGGAGTGTGAAGAAATAAAAGTTTATAAAATCTTTCCTCATAACCTCCAAACCCTATTGCAAATGGACCAATTGTCTGTGCCTCCATCATTAAGTTATCTATTCCACTACCATTAAAATCTTTGACATTATTTACTATCACTTGGTCATTTTTATCAATAACAAACTCATAACCTAGTATATAATCTCCCCATTTGTATAAATAGTTGTATTCACCACTATACCTACTTGTATTGACTTTTTTACCTAATTCAATAATAGATATATCCACAGGATTATTAATATTAATTTTATAGATTTTATCTCTATTAAATATATTAATTGAATATAGGTATCCATTTTTTATACAGCTATATTTATATCTATGGCAATAACTTCTATCTTTTTCATAGTAATTTCCTAAGTCATCAAGTCTTATTCCATTTAATGACCATTCATCTGTCTTCGTGGTATAATCACTTTTATTAATCTTTAATCTTATTAGCTTATCTCTATTAGTCCCAAATCCATACCAATACCCATCCTCTCCATCATAAAAGCAACATTCATTCCAAGTGCCTATCTTGCTGAAAAACTCTGATACATCAATAGTAATTCTTTCCTCAGCTTTGTAGCCTTTAGTATAAATAGGATCATTTAATCCTATGCTTGTTAATGGCTCTTTTAGCTTTACCAATTCAATCGATTTATTATTTAGTGGCCATATTGATACTATTGTGTTCGACTTAAAATCTATCTCAACACATCCATTATAACAATCTGAAACCTCACGCTTTTTATATAAAGATGTACTATTTAATAATAAAAAATGGTCTTTTCCATGAGTATCTCCATAAAAGTATTTACCACCTCTGTAGTGTGTAAGTGCTATTGATGATATTCTTACATTAGCTTGAGAGGTTGAAAAGTCCCATACAAATTTATATCCATTTTCAAGTGGAGTTGTTTCTGTTAAATTAGCTGAGCCTCTTCTTGGAGCATCTGTCTGATTTACGTCATTTGACGCATACCCAATTATCTGATTATCAGATGGGGCAAATATCTTTTCTGGATTTTCTTCCAGTTTATCTTCAAAAAGAAGAACTCCACCATAGCATTTATTAGCTATAGGAAATATCTCCTTCCAAAATTCTACTTTCTTACCATCATCTATTGGATACATAAGCCCCATAGGATTTAATCTTAATAAATCTGGCACAGCATTCGTAATTAAGTTTTCATCTTCATATATTTCTTTCTTATTAGTAATCACATCAGTTAGTTCAATGACTGATTTACCCTTGAGCATTTTCTTCCTCCTTATCTTTAAATTCTGTAGTGATTCCTTCCTTGTATTTTCCAAGTATCAATCCTTGATATTTAAATCTTCCTACCTTTTCATTAATTACTAGTGGTCTTGGGACTTGTCTTTCTACTTTGTATTCAGACTTCAACTTTCTAATCAGGAATGAATGACTAAGTTCTATTAACTTCCAAGATTCATCAATCATAATCTTTCCATCCCATGATGCTGTAGAACCAAGCGACTGACCAGATATAGCTGCTAGAGCGTTATCTTTTCCAATCATAGCCTTACCTGATTCAAGCCTAATCAGTACCGAGAAATTGTTCATAGTCTTTTCCTGTAGTTTAGTTAGTGGATAGAAAAGATTTAGAATGTGGTCACCACTTAAGTAGGTTTCTTTTGGAATGTGATGTTCTATTTTCGTATCATTGAAAACATAAGTAATAACTATCCTTGTTGGTATTTCTGTGTTTTCAATAAAGTCTAATTCCTCTACTTCTTCTTTTTCTTCAAACTTTGGAGGAACAGACGATTTTCCTTCTTCATTTAAAATCTCTACTTGTTTCTTAACCTTCCTTGATATCTTTCTAGTTTTTTCTTCAGTATCACAAATTATATTTAACAAGATAGATGCATTAAAAATTGCCTCCGTTTCTTTATTGGAGGCAAATTCTATACGAATTATTGGTGTATCTGTTATGGAAAGATTAAAGGCAGAATAGTTTGAATAGGCATGAACTACTAATTTTTCAGATTCAATTTGATTTAACAGTCCTACTATATTCTTATCATTCTTACTCTTAGCTTTAGATAAATAGGGATTTTTTCCTACACCAAGAATTCTATGCTTGCTATTTATCTTGTATTCTATGTCAGTGATAAGCCCTTCAATCTTCTCTTCTGCATATGAAATAGCTATTCTATCTCCTACATCCATGCTTGGATCTCCTATGGTTACCATATCAAAAGGTGTATGATGAATCTTACAAATTTCTGTTAATAGGCTTTCACACATTCTTTTTCTTTTTTCTGGAAGTCCTAACTGCATCAGTGGGTTTATTCCAAGATTCATAGTTAGTCCATCGTCATTTTCTAAAGAGTAGTATTCAGCTATTTTAGTCTTTGCATTTGTTGAGTTAATAGCTGTATATCTTGTCTTAAAATCTGATATTGATGAAGAAAATCTTTCTCTCGTTTTGACTTCGGTTGATATGTTTTCTGCATACTTTTTTAAAACCAATTTACCATCACGAGAAACTTGTGCAAAAGCCCCAAGGGTCGATGATATATAGTGTATAAAGTCCCTGTATGTTTCTATATCGTGGTCTTGATAAATAGCTAGGACTTCCTCACCATTTTCAAAAGCTTTTACCTCTTCTTCCGTCATTCCTAATTCTACCTTACACTTCTCACATGATAATTTAAGTAATTCAAAAGCCGTACCAAAGGTATCCGTAACTGGGAAGTTCTTATCAAACCTAAGCATATAGTCATAGCCTTTTAGTTCTAAAATTTTCTTAGACCTATTTGCCTCAGTAACATCAAAGATTCCCATCGGTATGGTTTCAATCTTTTTATTTTCTAATTCTTGGTGGTAAAAAAGTTCTAGCTTTGAATCCTCTAAAGAATACCTATCTATATCTGAAAAAAGACTGATTCCAAACTCTCCAGCATAAACTGTACCTATTTCAAGTTCAGAAGATCCAGAGCATGAACGATGAATGTATCCAGACCCTTTAAGAATATCTTTATTGGTAAAGGGAATGATTGTTTCATCTTTTAATATGATATTCCCCGTCCAGTAAAATTTACGAGAATTCTTTTTGATTGCTGTTTTATATTCATTGCTTGTTAGATACATCAATATTCCTCCAATGAAAAAGATACTTCCCACAGTCCTTTATAAGAAGTATCTTTTATTAGTTTAACTTGAAACTTGTCTATATACATTTGTGCCTCTTTTAGTTCCAACGTTTCTGTATCTAAGAATTTAACTTTAAGATTAGACTTGTTAGCAAGACTACTCAATGTCTTTACAAGTTTAGGGCTACAAGAAAAACTTACAGATATACTCGCTACTTTGTTTCTAACAATATCTCTCTGAATAGTCCCTGCCTCTGTCTCTCCTCCAGTATCTGCCTCTATATCTCTAAACTCCAAATCATAAGTATTTGGTAGTGGC
>NZ_JBBKBD010000018.1:0-43470 GCF_037890055.1 Lagierella sp. ICN-221743
AATATTTACTTTTTAGTTTTTCTAAAACTTCCGTGTCATTTCCACCATAAAACTCATTTGCATAGGAACTGTGACTACTTCTTTCACCACCAAGGGCAATTATTTTGTAATTTTTAAACTTGGAGTAGTCGAAGTAGCCGGACATTGTCTCAACTAAATAAAAATTATTTTTCGTTGTATCTCTCAAGTAGTCTATGGATTTTGTCACATCTACAGACTTAAGCTTTGAAACAAGAACAATTTCCTTTGGTTTTGAAGCTTGATTTGTGGTGTTAAGATTTTTATTTCCTATTATCTTAGGATAATCTCTAAAACACACATTCATATCAAGTTCTCGTCCCGCCATGCCTATGCCTACAAAACTTCCCTTATTTGTGTACTGCCACATTCCAGTATTTAAATTTACATATCTGGAAGTACTGTTTTTGTTGTGGGTCCAGTGAGCAATCCAAAAGTCAAAGTCATTTAAAGTTTTGCCTTTGTATCGGTGGTTTAATAAAAACTTATCTGTAAACCACGAGCCCATGGAGTAAAGTCCAACATAGTGGCCACTGCCTTCAACCTTAAGCAAAAACTCAATAGCGATTTCAGTTAAAGTGACCCTGGAAAGTTTTGACTGTGATGGGTCTTCTAGGTCAAGATAAAGTGGATATTCAAAAGTTTTTCCAGAAATTGCATTTAGAAACTTGTCTGCTTCTAAGCTTGACGATTTAACATCCCTGGCATAAAGATACCAATAGGCTCCCTTTGGTAGCCCTGCACTAACGCATCCATTGTAGTTTCTTTCAAAGGAAGGGTCTTTTACAGTTCTTCCACTTCCCGCCCTAAGAATTGCAAAGTCCAAGCCATTTGCCCTCGCCTTTGCAAAGTCCGATGGATTATTCCACATGGATAAATCAACGCCTAATTTCATATAATCACCTCCAGGTATAGATGTGAATAAAGATATCTATTTACTATAAAAAGATTTTTATTATTAGTAATTCGCGTTATAATATATTTGAGGATAAAAAACTTATCCAAAGCAAGTTGAAAGTAAAGGCATATACATTTTAACTTAAAGAGGTTGTAAATATTATTTTATTAATAAAAACTTATGTCCGCAATTAGAAAATAAAAATTAAGATTTTTTTCAGTTTTATTATGTAAAATGTTAATTGATGAAGTAGATGTTAATTGATTAAGTAATATTATGACGGGTATATATCATTTATAGTATAGTATGTTAAAGATTGAGAAAATATATCTGTTTTATCTTGATTGAAAACAACCAGACTACAATAAAAATGGAAGGTGATTTTATGGAATGGAAAGATTACGGAACAGAAACTGCTCAGTTAGTTAGAGAAGCAGCAAGAAAAATAGACGCTATACTTCTTCCAATAGCTGCGGCAAATGGATTGACAAATATGAAACTAAAAGTGCTTATTGAAGTTTCAAGATTAGAAAACGCAACAATAGGTGAACTTGGTAACTCTCTAGGAGTTGCTGGAGGAAATATTTCTAATATGTGTAAGGGACTTGAAAAAGAAGGTTTCTTACAAAGAACAAGGTCTTTAGAAGACGAAAGAGTTGTTCATGTTGAAACAAGCAAAAAGGGAAAAGAAATTATAAATGAAATTGGAGATGAATTAAGAAGTAAACTTCATGACAAATTAGGTTCTATGAATGAAGCTAAGTACAAAGAACTTGTGGAAGTGCTAACAGAACTTAATAATAGTTTAGATCTTCTTGGTAGAAATTAGAGGAAGGTGAGTGGATGAAAAAGGGGAATTCAAAATTTCCTAACAATTTTAGACCCAATTCCATCACTATGATTTTACTTGGACTTATTGTATGGAGCTTGATATTCTCTACAATACTTCCTATGTTTTCAAAGGGCGCAGTAAGTGAAGTGACCTACGATAAGTTTTGGACCATGCTTGAAAAAGGACAGGTAAGCTATGTGGAGTTAAGTGACCCACTGGAGTTTACTGCAAAGGACAAGGATGGTACTGAAAGAAGATATAGGACGCCATACACAAACTTCGGATACGATAAAGATCTTATCCCTAAGATGAAGGAAGTTGGTGGAGTCTCTTGGAAATCAGAAGGTTCAAATATATTCACTAAGGTTATCATACCTTATATATTACAAATTTTAGTGTTCTTGGGGCTTATTATGCTCTTCTCAAGGTTCTTAACCAAGAAGATGGGCGG
Source organism: Lagierella sp. ICN-221743 (assembly GCF_037890055.1). Taxonomy (NCBI): domain Bacteria; kingdom Bacillati; phylum Bacillota; class Tissierellia; order Tissierellales; family Peptoniphilaceae; genus Lagierella; species Lagierella sp. ICN-221743. The sequence continues at coordinate 2,200 of NZ_JBBKBD010000018.1, forward strand.
AAACTCCATGAGCTTTGGAAGGAGTAATGCAAAAGTTTATGTTCAGTCTAAGCCAGGAAAGAGATTTACCGACGTGGCAGGACAGGACGAGGCGAAGGAAGATCTTTTAGAGATAGTAGACTTTTTGCATGATCCAAAAAAATATACTGAAATCGGAGCGGTGTTACCAAAAGGGGTACTACTTGTAGGGCCTCCAGGAACAGGTAAGACTTTACTTGCCCAAGCGGTGGCAGGAGAAGCCGATGTGCCATTTTTCTCCATGTCCGGTTCAGAGTTTGTAGAATTATTTGTTGGGATGGGTGCTTCAAAAGTTAGAGATCTTTTTAAGCAAGCAAAAGAAAAAGCACCTTGTATTGTATTTATAGATGAGATTGACGCCATTGGTAAGAGAAGGGATACCCATGGAGTTGGTGGCAATGACGAAAGGGAACAAACCCTTAATCAGCTACTAAACGAAATGGATGGTTTTGAAGGAAACACTGGAGTGGTAATATTAGCTGCCACAAATAGACCAGAGATATTGGACCCTGCTCTTACAAGACCGGGACGTTTTGACAGACGTGTTCCAGTGGAACTTCCAGACCTTGCAGGACGTGAGGCCATATTAAAGGTTCACGCAAGAAAGATTAAGGCAGAAGAGGATGTGGATTATAGACAAATCGCCCTTATGACTGCCGGTGCATCTGGGGCACAACTTGCCAACATAATAAACGAAGCCGCACTACTTGCAGTTAAACATAGCAAGGCTAAGGTTTCACAAATAGAACTTACAGAATCTGTAGAAGTTGTAATAGCGGGACAGCAAAAGAAGGGCATGGTTATATCACCACGAGAAAAGGAACTTATTGCATATCACGAAGTTGGTCATGCACTGGTTGCTGCAACTCAGACCCATCAAGCGCCAGTTACAAAAATAACCATTATTCCGAGAACTTCGGGAGCGCTAGGTTACACTATGCAAGTTGAACAGGAAGAAAAATTCCTTATGTCAAAGGAAGATATATTCAACGAAATAGTTACATTAACAGGTGGTCGTTCTGCAGAGGAAGTTGTGTTTAATACAAAGACAACGGGAGCTTCAAATGACATTGAAAGAGCTACAAAACTTGCTCGTGCCATGATAACACAATATGGTATGACTGAGGAGTTCGGTATGGTTGCACTTGAAACTAGAACCAACCAATACTTGGATGGAACAACTTCAAGTACAGCTTCACCTGAAAAGGCGGCACAGGTTGACAATATGATTGAAAGGATTATAAAGGATGCCCAAGCCAAAGCTATTTCAATTCTTGAAGAAAACATAGAAAAACTTCATGAAATATCTAAGTATCTATTGAAAAAAGAAACCATAACTGGAGAAGAGTTTATGGAAATTTTAAATAGAAAAGATGGCGAAGCAGAAGAAGTTCAAAATGAAAATGAAGTAGAAAAAGATTTTGAACAAGAAAACAATGAAGAGTAAAGAAGAGGGGTGACCCTCTTTTTTTGTTTTTGATATAAAATTACAAAAGTGATATTATTAATTGTGGTGATTTTATGACTTATAGAGAAACTTATGAAGTAGAAGTAACAAAGGACATGTTAAACTATTATGACTTTCTTCATGGTGGAGAAGGTTTTAAAATTATGGATCAAACTGCGGGCTATGTTTCAAAACACTATATTGACGGAGAGACAGTGACCGTTGCCTGCAAGGAAGTAGTCTTTAAAAACTCCGCTTATAACGGAGAACACATTATCTCAACGGGAACTATTTTAAAAATAGGAAACAGTTCCATTACCGTTGAAGTTACGAATGTAATTAAGGAGAGAGATTTAATTGCAAGTACAGGTGTTTTTACAATGGTAAGCGTTGACGAAAACTTTAGACCAAAAAAGATTGACAAAGACAAATTAAAATTAGGAGGTAATATTGAAGAAGAATAATAAAGTTCATTCCAATAGAGAATTAATAAGTATATTCGCTCCATACTTCAAACCTTATAAAAATATTTTATTTTTCGACTTATTTTGTGCATCCCTAACAACTGTAAGTGAAATTGTACTACCACTTATATTAAGGTATATGACAAATATGGGGCTTGAAGACAGGGCTTCCCTAACCATGGGAATATTATTAAAACTAGGATTTTTATTTTTAGTTATTAAGACCATCGAAGTCTTTGCTGGATACTATATGCAAAGAACAGGGCATATTATGGGTGCAAGAATTGAAACGGACATGAGAAAGGATCTATTTGATCATCTTCACAAATTGTCCGACTCATACTTTAACGATGCAAAAATCGGACAAATTATGGCAAGGATTACAAATGACCTTTTTGATGTTACGGAGTTTGCCCACCACTGTCCTGAAGAGTACTTTATAGCCGCAATTAAAATGATAATTTCATTTATTATATTAGTAAGGATAAATGTCCCTCTTACAATTATTATCTTTGCCCTTATTCCAGTAATGATAGTTGCCACTACCACCTTTAGAAAGAAGATGAGAAAGGCCTTTAAAGCACAAAGGAATCATATTGGAGAAATAAACTCACAAGTTGAAGATAGTTTACTTGGAGTTAGAGTCGTAAAATCATTTACAAACGAAGAGGAAGAAACTAGAAAGTTCGACAAGGGCAATAGAGAGTTTTTACAAATCAAAAAAGAGTCCTACAAACAGATGGCGGGCTTTAACGCAGTTACAAGAGTCTTTGAAGGGCTAATGTACCTAACGGTGCTTATACTTGGAGGATACCTTATGATGAAGGGCTCAATTGACCCAGGGGATCTTGTGGCATATGTACTATTTGTAACTACTCTATTAACTACAGTTAGAAGAATAATAGAGTTTACTGAACAATTCCAAAGGGGAATGACAGGAATCGAAAGATTTTCAGAGCTTATGCAAACGGATATTGAAATATTTGACGAGGAAGGAGCCGCTGAACTTAAAGAAGTAAATGGCGACATAGTACTTGATGATGTTTCTTTTAAATATCACGACAACGATGAATACATTCTAAAGGACTTGAATATGACCGTGGAACATCATACCAATGTTGCGCTGGTAGGTCCTTCTGGTGGAGGAAAGACCACTATATGTAATCTAATTCCAAGATTTTATGATGTAACTGATGGAAAGATAACCCTTGATGGCCACAATATAAAAGAATTTACACTTAAGAGCCTTAGGAAAAATATTGGAATGGTACAACAGGATGTGTATCTATTCTCTGGAACTGTGTTCGACAACATTGAATATGGTGCCCCAGGTTCATCAAAGGAAGAGGTAATAGAGGCTGCAAAACTTGCAGGAGCTTATGATTTTATTATGGAACTTCCTGAAGGGTTTGAAACCTATGTTGGAGAAAGAGGAGTTAAACTTTCCGGTGGACAAAAGCAAAGAATTTCAATTGCAAGGGTGTTTTTGAAAAACCCTCCAATTCTAATACTGGACGAGGCAACCTCTGCCCTGGACAACAAGAGTGAAAAGATTATTCAAGACTCATTAGAAAAGTTGTCAAAGGGAAGAACCACACTAACCATTGCCCATAGACTTACAACTGTTCAAAACGCAGATAAGATTATTGTGCTTACGGAAGATGGCATTGTGGAACAGGGCAACCACCATGACCTTATGGAGAAGAAGGGTTATTACTACAATCTCTATACACAGGGTGGAAAGTCACTTAATACCATGGACTTGGAAAATTTCAAATAGATAAAAGCTGGCCTATTAGGTCAGTTTTTTTTATTTAATAAGAAAAATTCAAAGATGTATAAATATCGAATAAATATACAGTAAAGAATAAATATCAATTTGAGGAAAACAATGTCTAGTATGTTTTTTTAACAGAATATGCAATTTTGCTTTTTGTATAAAATATCAGATATTAAAGCTTATAGAGACATGTAAAAGCAAAATAAAGGATAAATATTAATTAAAATTATAAAAATTGCGAAAAAAGAGTTGCAAAATAATAAAAAATAGTTTAAAATTATTCGTAATTATTATTGTGAGGAGAAAGTTATGAAAAAGAGACAGGGATTTAGTTCATCCGTAGGGATGATGATGGCAACTGCTGGTTCGGCAGTAGGAGTTGGAAATATATGGAGATTCCCCTATATATTGGGAGAATATGGTGGAGCTGCATTTTTAATAGTCTATCTACTAATGGTTATGCTAATTGGTATACCACTAATGGTTACTGAGATGGCCATAGGTAGAAGAGGTGGAGAGGACGCGTCAAAGAGCTTTAAGAAGATTGCACCAAATACAAAATGGTATTTGTCAGGACTTCTTGGAATAATAGCTGCCTTTATAATACTTGGGTACTATAGCGTTGTTGCGGGATGGACATTAAAATACATCGTAAATTCAGCCACAAATGTTTTTACAAGTTCAGTTACACCGGAACAGACAACCTCTTTGTTCCAAAACTTCGTTTCAGCAGGCCTTGAACCTATTGTATACACTTTTATTTTTATGGGCGCCACAATGTTTATTGTTTACAAGGGAATTGAAGAGGGAATTGAAAGAGCATCAAAGATATTACTTCCAATACTTGCATTTATTTTAGTTATACTTGCCATTAGATCTTTGACATTACCAGGAGCGTATAAGGGAATAGAATTTCTTATAAAGCCAGACTTCAAATTGTTTTTTGAAAAGAAAGACGCAATTCTTGTGGCAATGGGCCATGCCTTTTATTCACTTAGCCTAGGTATGGGCATTATTATTACCTTTGGATCATATACTCCAAAGGATGAAAATCTTAGTAGTGTAGCTTTGAAAATTGCCACTATGGACACTGTAATAGCAATACTTGCAGGTATTGTAATTTTCCCAGCTGTATTTTCATTTGGACTCGAACCATCTCAAGGCCCAGGACTTGTATTTATTTCACTACCAAATGTATTTGGTGGAATGGTGGGAGGAAGAATATTTGGAACATTGTTCTTTATGCTACTTTCCTTTGCAGCACTTACATCAACAATTTCACTACTTGAAGTTGTAGTGTCCTACTTAATTGACAGTAGAGGCTTTAAGAGATCCACAGCAACTCTATTATCCGGTGGATTAATTTGTATAATCTGTGTACTTTCAAGTCTTTCAATGGGAAGCCATCTTGGAAACTTCACAATATTTGGCAAAAATATTTTTGACTTCCTTGACTATATAACTGCAAATATATTCCTTCTTATAGCGGCGTTTTTAGAAGTACTATTCATAGGATGGTTTTATAAAAAAGGCGACTTTGTTGACGAGATTACTGAATTTGGTGCAGACAAGTCAAAACTTACAGACTTTATATATTTTTCAGTAAAATTTATAATACCTATAATGATTGTAGTTTTATTTATTGCAAACAATGGATTAATAAAATAAAAAACTCGAAGCATGTCTTCGAGTTATTTTTTTACCCTTCGTGACCTTCTGTATTGAAGGTAAGATGAAGTAAAGATTATTAAGATTCCAATTAGTGAAAATATATTTATAACTTCGCCAAATAGGACAAAGCCGAGAATTGTAGTAAAGACAACTGTAAAGTAGTTGAATATACTAACCTCTGAAGCTTCTCCCACCCTATATGATAGTGTTATAAAAATTTGTCCAAGGCCAGCGCATATGCCTATGCCAACTAGGAGCAAAAGTTCTTTTGTCGTTGGAACTATAAAAGATTTCACCATTAGTGGAATTGACACTAAGAATGAAAACAGTGAAAAATAAAATATTATTGTATTTGGCTTTTCGTGTTTATTTAAGTGAGCAAGCACCGTATAGGCTCCACCGGCAAATACTGCAGATAACATACCAACCACTGCAGGACCAAAGTCCATATGAAAAGAAGGCCTTATTACAAATAGAGCTCCTATAAAGCAGAGTATTAAGTTAATTAGCTTTCCCTTTGTCATCTTTTCCTTTAAAAATAAAACTGCAAAAATAGTTACAAATATAGGTGATGACTTTTGTAAAATTGTAGCGTCAGCAGAGTCCAAATGGTTTATTGCATAAAAGTAGGTTACCATTCCTAAGTAGCCTAATGCTGAACGTGCTATTAACTTGAATTGATTTTCCTTCTTTCCAAAAAGCGGGTCACCGTCTTTGATACATAGATATCCACATAAAAAAAGTGTTGCTAAATTTCTAAAAAACACCTGTTCAAAAAGTGGAATCGTCCCTCCAGTTAGTTTCACAAAAATTTGCATAAGGGCAAACCAAACGCAGGACAGCACCATGTAAATAATACCTTTTCTTCTATTTTCTATTTCCAAAACTTACCTCCCGTTAATATAATAAAAAAGAGCAGAATAAATGAGAATTGAAAGTATAATCACCAATTTAAAATAAATTTTTTTAGTTTTATGGTGAAAGTGTTTCATGCCAAGGCTACTTCCCACAAATCCTCCCAATAGAGAAAGGGAAAGTAGATAGGTCTCGCTAATTCTATATCTATTTTTCACTGCACGCCTCTTGTCGATGCCATATGAAAAGTATGCAATGACATTAATGATTAAAAAATAAGTATAAATAATTTTATTAGTCATTTTTTTCTCCTTTGAACCATTCAGTGTTATTATAGCAGATAGATGAGTATATGCAACGAGGTGAATTATGAAGAGGATTTGTCCATGGGCTTTAAAATCAAAAGAACTTAAAAAGTATCATGATGAAGAGTGGGGGAAAATTTCTAAAAGTGAAAATTATCTTTTTGAAATGCTTGTGCTTGAGTCGGCGCAGGCAGGACTTAATTGGGACATTATTTTAAAGAAAAGAGAAGGTTATAGAAGATTATATGATGACTTCGACCCTCAAAAGGTGGCTAAATTCGGAAAGTTAGAGTATAATGTATTAGTTAGTGACAAATCTATTATAAGGAATAAAAGAAAAATTGAATCATCAATAAACAACGCTAAAGCCTTTTTAAAGGTGCAAGAAGAGTTTGGAAGCTTTTACAATTACATTTGGAGTTTTACAAATGGGAAACAGATTGTAAATGAATTTGAAAGACTTGAGGACATTCCCACGGAAAATGAACTGTCAAGAGTGATTTCAAAGGACATGAAGTGTAGAGGGTTTTCATTTGTGGGGCCTATCATAATATATTCGTATTTGCAGGCCATAGGGGTTATAAATGATCATATTAAAGGATGTGTTTCAAAATGAGTTTAGTTTTTGCTCACAGAGGGAGTCGGGGAAGCGCTCCGGAAAATACTTTAATTTCGTTTGAAGAGGCTGTAAGGGTTGGAAGTGACGGCATAGAGCTTGATGTAAGACAAACTTTGGATAAAGAGATTGTGGTAATCCACGACAAAACCATCGACAGAACTACCACTGGAGAAGGGATTGTAGAGAAGATGACCTTACAAGAAATTCAAAGCTATGATGCGGGCTTATATTTTGGAGAGAAATTTAGAGGAGAGACTGTTCCAACTTTGAAACAGGTTCTAGAACTACTTGAAAAATTAAATTTCAAAGGCATTTTAAATATAGAGATTAAAACTGAAAAGTACTTTCATGGAAATTTTGAAAAGAGAGTTGCAAAAATTGTCAATGAAAGGCCTCTGCCATTTGAAATAATTTACTCTTCCTTTAATATAAAAAGTCTGAAATTGATTCGAAAGTATGACAAGAACAATAAGAGATACCTTTTGTTAAAAGACATACCAAAAAATAATAAAATATTTTTAAAGGCTCAAAAAAATAAAATATTTAATGGTATTCACTCAAGCCTTGGAAAGAGTATTAGGAATTTAGAGTTTTTGAAAAAACTAGACAAGACAACCAGACTTTGGACAATTAACAAAGAAAAAGATATGATTTATTGCTTTAAACAAGATTTTGACATTATAACCGACTATCCAAAAACTGCAATAAAAATTAGGAAAGAATTAAACGAAGGAGAATTAAATATTAATGATAGAACTAAATAACATGAAACTATCACAAGAAGTGATAAAGGCGGTTTCAGACATGGGATTTGAGGAGTTTAGCCCAATACAAAAAAGCTCCATACCACTACTTTTAGAAGGTCGTGACGTAATAGGACAGGCCCAAACAGGTACTGGAAAGACGGCAGCCTTTGGTATACCAATAATTGAGAAGGTGGACCCTAAGTCAAATAAGGTACAAGCCCTTGTGCTTTGTCCAACTCGTGAACTTTGCATACAGGTTTCAGAAGAGATATCAAACCTTTCAAAATATATGAAAAACATTAGGGTTATGCCAATTTATGGTGGACAACCAATAGAACGACAACTTCGTGGTCTTAAACAGGGAATTCAAATAGTTATTGGAACACCGGGACGTGTTATGGACCATATGAGAAGAGGTTCATTGAAGCTAGATAACCTCAACTTCTTCGTCCTTGATGAAGCAGACGAGATGTTCGACATGGGATTTAGACAAGATATTGAACTTATTTTACAAGATGTTCCAGAAGAGAGACAATCTCTATTCTTTTCTGCAACAATGGCAAAGGAAATTGTAAATTTTGCTAAAAAGTATCAAAGTAATCCTGAAATTGTAAAGGTCGTAAATAAAGAACTTACAGTACCTAAAGTAAAACAAGTTTATTTGGAACTTAGAAATGATATTAAGACAGAAATTTTATCGAGACTTTTAGACATAAAAAACCCAAGACTAACTGTAGTCTTCTGTAACACTAAGAAAAAAGTTGACCAGCTTACTTCAGAACTTCAGTCCCGTGGTTACTTTGCTGATGGCCTTCATGGTGATTTAAAACAAAACCAAAGAGACACTGTAATGGACAAGTTTAGAAATAACACCATCGACATTTTAGTTGCCACAGATGTTGCCGCAAGGGGAATTGACGTTGATGATGTGGATATGGTAGTGAACTACGATATGCCGCAGGACAACGAATACTATGTGCATAGAATCGGGAGAACTGCAAGGGCAGGACGTACCGGTACTGCTGTGTCATTTGTAACTTCAAGGGAATATGGCAATTTAAGGCAAATTGAAAAATATACCAAGACAAAAATAGAAAAGATTTCCATTCCAACTATTAAGGATATGGAAAAGAATAGAAGCTCTGTACTATTAGATAAAATTAGAATTATCCTGGATGAAAAGAATTTTGAAAAAGAACTTAAATTTTTATCACTACTTGAAGATGAGGACTATTTGCCAAATCATATTGCGGCGGCAGTTTTAAAGATGTTTTTAAATGAACAAAAATCATCTAAATATAAAGAAATAGACTCTATTGACAACAACAAGAGAGCAAGGTTTGGCAACAAGAGAGATAGAAACATTAACACAGGAAGAGACAGAAACAATAGACAAAGGGATAAGAGAATCCCAAGAACCGGTGGAGCAAACAGCACGAGAATTTTCCTAAGCACAGGAAAGAAAACGGGAGTTTCTCCAAATCATATACTGGCGGCTCTATGTAACGAAGGAAAAATTCGTGGAAAAGACGTTGGTCAAATAGATATATTTGATGACTTCTCCTTTGTGAATGTTGATTCAAAAGTTGCATCAAAGGTAGTTAAAAATTTAAATAATAAGCATATTAGGGGAAAGAGAGTTTCCGTAGAGATAGCAAAAGATAAATAGTGGTGAGAAGATGAAAATCAGAGTGGACAAACTTATAGCAAACATGGGCTTTGCTACAAGATCTGAAATAAAAAAAGTGTCAAAGAGGGGCGCGGTTTTAGTAAATGACGAAGTTGAGAAAAATTCCGGCAGAATTGTAGACACAGATACTGACAGAGTTTCATACTTTGGAGACCTAGTAGAGTACAAGGAGTTTATATATCTGCTAATGAATAAGCCAAAGGGAGTTATCTCTGCAACGGAAGATTTCTACGACAAAACCGTTATAGACCTTCTTTTAGAAGAACATGCTACCTTTAATCCATTTCCAGTGGGAAGGCTGGACAAAGACACCACAGGGCTTTTATTAATAACAAATGATGGAGAGTTGAACCACAACTTGACATCCCCTAAAAGAGAAGTGCCTAAGACCTACAAAGTAACCTTAGAAAGTGATATAGAAGAAGAGGAATATAACTCCACTTTTAAAAAGGGAATTAAACTTATGCCAGAAAATATTATAACAAAACCAGCCACCATGGAAGTTATAGATAAGAGACATTGCTACCTTACAATAAAAGAAGGAAAGTATCATCAAGTGAAGAGAATGTTTGAAAAGGTTGGAAATAAAGTTATAGAACTGGAAAGGGTTAAGTTTGGAAATTTAATACTCCCAAGTGATTTAGAATATGGTGAGTACATTGAAATAACAAAAGAAGATATTATAGATTAAGAGAGCTTGATGCTCTCTTTTTTAAAAATAAATCTGAATGAGACCCAGCCCTTACTGCAGTTAGAATTAGTTTATTATTATCTATACAGTAGATGAGCAAGAAATCCGGTTCATTATGACATTCACGAAAGCCGATGTAGTTTCCTATTAAAGCATGGTCCTTGTATCTCTCTTCAAGAACTTCTCCGCTTAAAAGTTTTGTTAGAACAAAATCCAATTTATTTAAATTGACGCTCCTTTTTCTTAAATTTTTAAGATCTTTCCTAAAGGCGAAATTGTTTTTAGTTCTAACATTTGTCGTCACTTTCTAAATCTTTTAATAACTCATCTAAAGATGAATAAGATTTTGCTTCTATTTTACCTGAAATAATATCACGTGCCTCTTTAATAGCCTGTTCTGTTTCATAATTATATTTAGGTTGTTTTATTTCAAAGGGAAACCCTCCCTCTAATATGGACATGCTTAAAAATATATTTATAGCATCTGTTACCGTTATTCCAAAAGTAGAAAAAAGTTGTTCAGCTTCTTTCTTTTTTTCGGGAGAAATTCTAATGTTTATATTTGAAGTTTTAGCCATAATACCCTCCTTAAGTAAATTGTATAACTTTTGAACTACAATAGCAACACAATTTTGATTTAAAATACAATTCGTAATATCCATGCTTTTGGTATAATTAAGAAAAGGCGGTAAATATGAAAATAAAATTATTAAGCGAAAAAAATAGACTTGAAATTTATGAAACACTTAGTATCTTTATGGCAACTGAAGACATCGAAATAACCTTTGATGATATTGATGAAGGGTTAGTCATAGATACTGAAGGTGAAATTAATATATCCTATATAGAAGAAGGAAAAGTAAAATACAATTTAATTAAAAAAGAGGAAGACTTGAAACTTGACAGCCACTTCAGTTACAAAATGGCAGTGAAGTATTCTATTATAAAGTTTTTCGAAAAGTATTTTCAAAAAGAAGCTCCATGGGGTGTGTTAACTGGCATTAGGCCTGTTAAGGTTGCAAGAAGCCTTATGGAAGAAAAAAGTGAAATAGAAACAATAGAGTACTTAAAAGAAAAGTTACTTATTAATGAAGAAAACATTAAGCTGTTAATAGAAATTTCAAAAATTCAAGATGAAATTATTAGAGATATTAAAAAAGATTCCTATAGCCTCTATGTAAACATTCCATTTTGCACAGGAAGATGTTCCTACTGCTCCTATTCCACATTGATTTTGGAAAAGAATGGAGAGAAGGTTACACCATATATTGATGCAATGCTAAGAGAAATGAAAATTTTAAAAGGTGCCTATGGTTATAATCCTACTTCTATATATATAGGAGGAGGTACTCCAACTTCGTTAAAAGAAGATGACCTTAGCAGGCTTCTAACGGAAATGGGTAAGATTTTTGATTTAGAGTCATTGAGTGAATTTACCGTGGAAGCGGGTAGGGAGGACTCATTAACAGAAGAAAAGCTTAGAATTTTAAAAGATAATCATGTTACAAGACTATCCCTAAATCCACAGAGCTTTAAAGAGGAGACTTTAGAAAAAATTGGTAGAAAGCAGGACAATGACAATCTAGTAAAGATGTATAACATTGCAAGGGATATGAATTTTTCATGTATCAATATGGATTTAATCATTGGACTACCGGGGGAAGATATAAATGACTTCAATAACACTTTAGATGTTGTAAAAAAACTAAGTCCCGACAACTTAACAGTTCATACCCTTGCTATTAAAAAGGGATCAAAGATTATGCAAGAACACACCGTGAAGGACGAGTACATGGAAGCAGAGAAGATGATGCAGCGTGCTTTGGAATTTGCAATGGAAGAAAATTATCTTCCTTATTATCTATATAGGCAAAAGAGAATTTTAGGCAATCTTGAAAACATTGGCTTTGCAAAGAAGGATAAAATATGTAAATACAATATCTATATGATGGAAGAGGTTCAAGATGTGCTTGGAGTGGGTATGGGTTCAGCATCAAAGTTTTTAAAAGACAATGGACTGATAGAAAGTCATAGAAATTATTTAAATATGAGGGACTACCTGGAAAAGCTCGATAAAATAATAGAAGAAAAGGAGAAGCTAATTGAAAAAGGAAGCAGAAATTAAAAAAATTATTAAGTATCCCATTGACAAAGTTTATGAAATTTTCACAAATAGGGAGGACTACTCTTGGCGAAATGAAATCTCCGATTTTAAAAAGACTGGAGAGGACAGTTTCGAAGAGACCAATCACAATGATTTAACAACAAGATACAAGATAATTGAAAAGAGACCACTGGAGTATTTTAAAATTGAAATGGAAAACAAAATCATTGATGGTTTCTTTGACATTAGTTTCAAAAAGGTAGACGACAACTCTACAGAAGTTATACTTCATCAAATTAATATATACAAAAACTTCATTTCATACGCTCTAAATTCTATTTTCCTAAGCCTTGATAAAGTGCTAAATCTCTACATTTATGAGGTTGAAAGGGAATTAAAAAGCAGAAATATTACAGAAATGTAATAAAAACCTTAAGAATTTTGTAATAATTTTGTAACCCTTTTGTAACCTTTAAAAAATCAACAAAAAGGTTACAAAAAGTGTTAAGTTTTTGTAATAATTGCGTGAAAATCTCGAGGAAAACAGCTAAAAACCCTTATTTTTCAACTTTTAGAGGCGTTTTTGTTGACATGAAATTCTCCATGAGCTAAAATATCCACGTAATGAAAAAAGGTTACAGAAAAGTTACAAGATATTTAAGGAGTGTTATATTTGAAATTAAAAAATAAAATTGCCGGTGGGTTATTGGCTTTAGCAGTGACTATAAGCCCAATGACGACAACTTTGGCAAATGAAAATTTAGATTTAATAAGTGTAAATTCAAAGAAGCTGTCGGAAGTTTCTGAAATGATTACTAACTCAATTCAAGGATTAGAAAATGTATATATTCTAAATTCTGACAAGTTAGTAGACGGAATTTCAGGGGGAGTTCTAGCAGGTGAAAACAATGGAACAATTGTACTTTTAGAAAATGGAAAACTTTCTGAAAAGTCAATGAACATTATTAACAGTGCAAAAAATGTTTACGCAATAGGCGGAGAACAAACAATCCCCGAAGATGTTGTAAAAGACTTAAATAATTACAAAGGAAGAATTACAGGATTTTCAAGATTTGATACAGCTGTAGAGCTTGCAAAAAAACTTGATAGCCACAGAAACATAATGATAGCTGACGGAGAAGCATTAGCAGACTCACTTTCAGCAACTGCATTCGCTGTTAAGAATGATATGAATATCCTTTTTACAAGTGGAGAAAATGTTCCAGAAGCTACTGAAAAGTACTTAAAGGAAAATAGCGTTCAAGAAATTTACTTTGTTGGTGGAGAATCTTCACTTCCAAGAGCGGTTAAAGAAAAAGTTTATGAAATAGCAGGTAAAGATAAATCAAGAATTGATGGGAACACCATCCATGGAAAAAACAGATACGAAACTTCACTAGCTCTAATGAAGAGATTTGGTGAATTTAACAATGTGGTTGTAGCAAATGGTAACAACTATGCAGATGCAATTTTAGCTACAGTAATTGGATCAAACCAAAAATCTCCAATGCTACTTGTTAATAACAGCAATGTTTTAGATGGTGTTAAGAACCTAAATGTAAATAAAATTTATTCAGTATCTACAAATAGCATCTCAAACAACTATTTAAAGAACTTTGTTGAAAAAGTACTTGATAAGTCAGGCGTAGAAATGCCAATAAAGGACTTAGAAGGAAATGTTATAGACAAGATTGAAAAAGAAGTTGAAAGAACTGGTTGGGTTTCACAAAACTTAAACGTAAGAACAAGTCCAAGCACAGACGCTAAGGCACTTGGAACATTAGCTAAGGGAGAAAAAATCACTGGATATATTCAAGGAGATTGGCTAAGAATTTCTTACAACAACGCAACAGCTTACATTTCAAACAAATTCATTTCAGATACAGAAGTTAAGAAAGATGAACCTAAAGAAGTAGAAGTTGCCGGATCAAACGAAAGTAATGACGGCAAAGACTTTAGCTACAGCAAGGTAATGACAGTTAAAGCAACTGCATACTCAATGCACGAAGCTGGACTTAGCTGGCAAACAGCTTCAGGTATCGACCTTAGAAAGAATCCTAAAGTTATTGCAGTAGACAGAGGAGTTATCCCTCTAGGAACAAAAGTTTATGTAGAAGGATATGGATATGCAATAGCTGGTGATACAGGTGGAGCAATAAAAGGAAATAAGATAGACGTTCATATGAACTCAGTTGGAGAATGCTACAATTGGGGAGTAAGAACAGTAAAACTTTACATCTTAAAGTAATAGTCGGAGACATAGTCTCCGATTTTTTTAATGACTTTAGTCAGTTGAGTTCGCTTGCGAACGAAACAAAAAACTACCCGCTATGCGGGTAGGTGTTCTTAGGTTATACCAAAAAAATCACCAAGTATTATAATAGAGTTGTTCAGACCTAATATAATAAGAGGTGATTTTATGGCAAATAAAACTAATTCATTATCTCACACAAAATGGATGTGCAAGTATCACATAGTCTTCACCCCAAAGTATAGACGAAAAGTGATATTTAATCAATATAGAGAAAGTCTCATAGAAATATTTAAATTACTTTGCAAATACAAAGGAGTAGAAATAATAGAAGGGCATATGATGCCAGATCATGTACACATGTTAGTAAGTATTCCACCCAAAATATCAGTATCAAGTTTTATGGGATATTTAAAAGGAAAAAGTGCCTTGATGATGTTTGACAGACATGCGAATTTAAAATACAAATTTGGCAATCGTCACTTTTGGGCAGAAGGATATTATGTGAGCACAGTGGGATTGAATGAAAAGACAATAGCAAAATATATAAGAGAGCAAGAGCAACATGATATAGCACTTGATAAATTGAGTGTAAAAGAATATACAGATCCATTTGGGAAATAGAAATTAAAAATCCCTTTCAGGGATAGGCTAAAGTGGCAAAAACAGTTAGGTTTGAACGGAGTGAAAACCAGCGCCTTGAGACGCTGGTTGGTATCCCTCGGGCTTTATAGCCCTTGAACAAACCACCCGTTTTACGGGTGGTCATGATTATTTGAACAATGCAAAAAAGAACCCGTAGGTTCTTTTTTTGAGATTTAGTTAAGATATTAAAACTCTACTCAGCTAATGCTTTTCCGAGTTCTTTACATTTTTCAATTGCTTCAGCATCTGGATCGTCATATGCTGGAAGTGGTGGATAAACTAATTTTGCACCTTTATCATTTACTCTTTTTTCCCAGTCAACCATCCACTCGCCAGTGTTCCACTCATAGGAACCAAATATGGCAATTTCTTTTCCAGGTATTTTTTCTTCACAAGCGGTAAACATAGGCTCAAAGCTTTCTTCTTCAAGCACCTCGTCACCCATTGCAGGACAACCAAAAGCAACTCTGTCAAATTCGTCCATTTTTTCTACGCCAAAGTCATCGCATTCAAAAAGAGTTACATCTGCTCCGTTTTCCTTTGCTGAATCAACTATGGCATTAGCCATTTTTTCTGTATTGCCTGTTCCTGACCAATACACTACTGCTATTTTTTTCATAAGTACCTCCATTATAGTTTTTTATAATGTCCATTGTTTCATAGCCTTTGTTATACAAATCCATAAAACAACTTTTGCAATTACAATAAGATTCAAAAATTTTTTTAGAAGACTTTGCATCGCCATACACTTTCCAAAGTCCCGTCACGATAAAATTATTTCCCTTATTGTTAATAAATCCTTCGACATCACATAGGGGGTAGTCTAAAAATATCCCTATTTCATGTGGAAATTCATCTTCAGTAGAAAGCCTTTCTTCAAGTTTTTCAAGTAGGCTGTCTTTATGAAAATCCGAATAGCCGAAGGTATGTAAAAATGCTTTAATTTTCGGACAATTCATCTTTTGTTCTAAAAGTTTTTCGTTGTAGACATATATTAAAAAGTTTTCTTTTCTCTTTCTAACTATTTCGATTTGAATATCAATGGACCGAAGTTTTAAATTTAAATCTTTTATTTCGCTGTCTACTACAAACTCTTTTTTTATGCTGAACAGACTCCCAAGTTTTATTCCTGCCAGCGTCGGGGCGCAGCATTGGATTAAAAGCTTTTGAAAAATTTCCATCACCACCTTAAATAACGATAATCATTATCGCTAAATTAATAATACCTATTTAAAATAATAATGTCAAGGGAAAAGTAAAAAAATTTTATAAAAATAAAAAAAGAGGCCTAGCCCCTTTAGTTATTCTTCATAAATAGCAATAAGTTTTTTTACAGACTCTTCTTCATCATCATTTAAAATGCAATAGTCTACATCTCTTTTTTTATACTTTTTGTCATAATAGTTTTCGCAAAGCTCTTTTGCAACAACTTTCAAATCGCCATCAATGATATGTTTTTGAAATTTTTCAATATTTTCTTTTGATATATAACCTTGCAAAAGATTTAATGAGTCAAGCAGTTCTTTTTGATAATCTAAATTTCCATATTCTTCTACCAAGTTTGTAACTCTATGTTCCAGCGGTGAGTCCACGCTAATGCAGTATGAGTTTTTCATGTTCTGTATTAATGACTTAGGAAGATATACATCACCTATTTTTGAAGACTCGCCCTCTATAAAAATCTTTTTGTCGCCATATTTTAAAAATTCTTCAAGTAATAATGACTCAAACATCTTTTGTGAAGGTTGTGGCATTAATCCCACATGACCAAGGTTTGATCCTCTGTGTTTAGCAAGGCCCTCCAAGTCCACAACTGGATAGCCCTTGTCTCTAAGGGAGTGTAATATCTTAGTTTTTCCACATCCTGTATTTCCCGTAAGAACTATTAAAGAAACATCTTCACAAGTTTTATTTAAATTTTCCCTAACATACTTCCTATAGCCCTTGTATCCACTTTCAAGGCGATGGACTTTTATATCCATGGAATTTAAAAGACTTGCAAATGACTTTGATCTGTAGCCGCCCCTTTGGCAGTACATCACTAAGTTTTTGTACTGGTGTTCATATTTTAAAACTTCTTCAACAAGGGAGGGAAGCCTCTTTGACACATAGGTAACTGCCTTTGACTTTGCAAGTTCCTTAGAATGTTTTACATAGGTTTCTCCGACTACACTTCTCTCTTCATCATTTAATAAATATAAATTAATCGCACCAGGCATGTGTTCACTTTCATATTCAATTGGTGAACGTAAATCTATATAAATTGTATTTTCAAGTCTTCTACTGTCTTCATAACTAATATCCCAATTCGTAATACCACCTCCTCATGTGGTAAAATATAATTATAAGACTAAATTAGAAAAATGTACAGGTGGTGATTACATGAGTTATATTGAAATGATAAATAATGTTAAGACCTATCAGGTAGGAAGCAATAAAATATATGCAAATAACGAGATAAGTTTTTCCATAGAGAAGGGAGAGTTTGCCATAATCGTAGGTCCTTCTGGAGCGGGGAAGTCCACTGTATTAAACATACTTGGAGGCATGGACACCAATGACTCAGGACAAATTCTAATAGATGGAAAAGATATTTCAAAGTATAACCAAACAGAACTAACTCAGTATAGAAGAGATGATGTGGGTTTTGTTTTTCAATTTTATAATCTAATACCAAACCTGACTACAAAGGAAAATGTAGAATTGGCTTCACAAATTGTTTCTGATGCGGAGGATGCAGTGGAAGTTTTAAAACAGGTTGGCCTAGAACATAGAATGGACAACTTCCCTGCACAACTTTCCGGTGGAGAGCAACAGAGGGTTGCAATTGCAAGGGCCCTTGCTAAAAAGCCAAAGCTTCTTCTATGTGACGAGCCTACAGGAGCCCTTGATTATAAAACTGGAAAGTCTGTGCTAAAGTTATTACAAAACACATGTATCGAAACGGGAACCACCGTAATTTTAATTACTCATAATCAAGCCATAACTCCAATTGCAGATAGGGTTATAGAGATTAATGACGCAAAGGTTAGAAATATTATTATTAATGAAAATCCAAAATCCATAGACGAAATAGAGTGGTAGTATGAAAGCAATTAACAAAGACATTTTAAAAGAGGTTAAAGAGTCTAAGGGACGTTTTTTTTCCATCTTAATAATGGTCACTATTGGTGTTTTGGTATTTGTGGGACTAAAGGTCACAGGGCCCATAATGCTTAGACGTGGCGACGAATTTTTAAAAGACACCAACACAGCGGACATAGTTGTAAAATCGAGCCTGGATATGGATAAAGATGATTTAGACATTATTACAGGCTATGAAAACACCAAAGACTTTGAAAAGACATTTGAAAAGGACTTTTATAACGGCAAAAAAGTTATGAGAGTTTCTTCTTTAAATGAAAAAATATCTAAGCCAATTCTTGTTGAAGGAAAATTGCCAAAAAAAGATGACGAAATTGCTCTTAATATAACTTCAAGAGAAAAATATAAAATTGGTGACAGGATAAAATTAAAAAAAGAAGAGTTAAACCCTTATGGTTTTGAAGAGGGTGACGATGGTGAATACATTCTTAAGAACTACCAGTACACAGTATCTGGATTCGTTAAAACTCCAAAATACGTTGACACTGTGGATCTAGGTTCCACAAACCTTGGTGCCGGTGCAGTGGAAGAACTTGGTTTTGTTTTAAGGGACAACTTCAACACTGACAAGTTTACATCGGTGGACATTGTTTTAAAGAATGTTAAAGACAGACGTTTTGAAAGCGACAGTTATAGCAACGCCTTAAAGAAGTCACGAGCAGACCTTGAAAATCTTTTTATAGATAGACGCTCAGAGGTATATGAAAAACAGCGTACTGAAATAATCGACAAAATTAAAGACGGTGAAGAAAAGATACAGGACGCCAGGGACAAGATTAAAGAGGGCAGAGACAAGATAAACGACGCCTATAAGAAGCTTAACGACGGCTATGACACTTATGAAAAGCAAAAGGAAAAGTATGACAAAGCCCTGGTAGAAAATAAAAAGCAATTGGACGAAGCAAAGGGCAAATTAAATTCCGAAAGGCCAAAACTTGACAATGGCAAGAAAGAAATTGATGATGCAAAGAAAAAGCTTGACGATGCAAAGAGTGAAATCGACAAGGGAAGGGCGGAACTTGACAAGGCCAAGGCGGAATACGACGCAAATGTAAAAAAGGTTGAAGACGGATTTGCTCAAATAAATAGCAAAGAGAGAGAGATAAATAACGGCATCTCTCAAATAGACAGTGGCATATCACAAATTCAAGAAGGAAAGAGCAAACTTCCAGAGCTACAAGCAAAACTTAGTCAGTCTAAGCAGTGGAAGGCTGACCTTGAAACGGGAATTGCAAATTTAAAATCTAGTATAATACAAGTTAATCAGGCCATAGCAGCCATTGATGCACAAATAAATGCGTTGGAGGCTGGTTTAGACCCGGCAAACCCTGATGAAGGGGTTAAAGCACAAATTGAAGCCCTTAAAGGGCAAAAAGATGCACTTGTGAAGAAAAAGGCTGACCTAGAGAAAGAGCTTCCAGGACTTGAAGCAAGGCTTACTGAAGTAAATAATGGAATTACACAACTTGAATCTGCCATTTCAATGATTAGTGGTGGAGATGAAAAGATTGAAGAATTAAAATCAAAAAAAGCCCAAGCCATAGCAGGCCTTGAAAGGCTAAGAGAAGAAAGAGGAAAGCTTCAAAATGCAAAGGATGCACTATCCAAAGGTAAGAGCACACTAGACGAAAAAGAGGCCGAGTTTGCAAAGGGCCTAAAGGAATATGAAGACAATTTAGCAAAATGGGAAAAAGAAAAGAAAAAATTTGACGATGGATATTCTAAATTTGAATCTTCAGAAAAGATTTTAAACGACAACATCGCCCTTTATGAAAAGGGAAAAGCTGAAGGAAAGGCCCAACTAGACGATGCACTGGCAAAATTACAGTCTTCAGAAAAAGAGATTAAAGACAATGAAAGAACTTTAGACGACAAAGAGAAAGAGGCGGAAGAAGAAATTTCCAAGGCGCAAACTAAACTTGATGACGCCGGAAGATTTTTAAAAATTCTTCTTGAACCACAGTTTAGCGTTATAAGTAGAGATAGCGACGCGGTGCTTTACAACTTCTTTGACGAAGCCAGTCGTCTTGAAATTATTAGCAATGTGTTCCCAGTGTTCTTCTTCTTTATTGCAATTTTGGTTTCCCTTACAACCATGACCAGAATGGTGGAAGAAGAGAGAATTCAAATCGGTACATTAAAGGCCCTAGGATATAGTAACCTAGATATCATAAAGAAATATTTCATTTATGGTGGTCTAGCATCCTTTGTAGGCTCCATACTTGGAGTCGTTCTAGGCCATAAATTAATCTCGCCCATAATATTTTCAGCATATGCATCACACTATATCTTTGAAAGCGGAAACATTCCATACAATTTAAAATACTCCATGCTCTCAATAGCAATCGGAGTGCTATGTACCACATTTGCAGGAGTAATCGTCACTACAAATTCGCTTAGGGAGAACGCGGCGTCACTACTTAGACCGAAACCTCCTAAGTCAGGAGTGAGAATACTTCTTGAAAGAGTGGGCTTTATATGGAAGAGACTTTCATTTATGCAAAAAGTTACAATGAGAAATCTTTTCCGTTACAAGAGAAGGATGTTAATGACCATAATAGGCATATCCGGATGTACGGGACTTATATTTATGGGCTTTGGCATAAGAGATTCACTGTCTTCCGTCCTTGAAAAGCAGTACGGTGAAATTTACAAATACGACACCATTGCAGTTTATAACAAAGACCTTAGTCCAAATGCATTTAGAGAATATAAAGAGCTTTTAAAAGATGACAAGAAGATAAAAAACTCCAAGTCAATCTACATCGACAACTTGTCAAGTGAAGCAAAAAAGGGGCCTGATCAACAAATAACCCTTATAGTTCCAGAAAATGCAACGGACTTAAAGTATTTTATAACTCTTAGAGATAGAAAGAGCAAAAACATTGTAAACTTAAAAAAAGATTCTGTTGTAATAAACGAAAAACTTGCAAAGCTATATGACCTAAAAATTGGTGACGACATAGATGTTAAAACAGAAAATAATAAGCACTATAAGCTAAAGGTTGGAGGAATATGTGAACTTTATGCCGGCCACAACATGTATATGCCAAAGGATTATTACGAAAAGGTATTTGGAGAAGAGTTTGAAGCCAATGGAGACTTAATAATTCTTCAAAGGGACAAAGATGGCAAATCATCTGACCTAATAAGACAGATTAACGACAACAAGTCGGTGGTCTCCATTATAAATATAGAAAAGCACTCAAATATTTTTGATGCCCTAATTGGGTCCTTAGACATGATAGTGTTCGTCATTATAACCTTCGCCTGCATACTAGCATTCGTTGTGTTATATAACTTGACCAACATCAATGTGTCAGAGAGACTACGGGAGCTTTCAACCATAAAGGTATTAGGTTTTTACGACAAAGAAGTTACAGCATATATTTATAGAGAAACATTTCTTCTAACAATACTTGGAATACTCCTTGGCTATTTAATAGGATACTTGATGCATCTAATTATAATAGAAAGGCTTATCCCAGATAGCGCAATGTTAGACCCGAAACTACATCTATCAAACTTCCTAATGTCAGGAGCCATTACACTTCTATTTGCAGTAGTTGTAATGTTTGTAATCCATAGAAAGCTTAAGAAGGTAGATATGGTAGAGGCGTTAAAAGCAATAGAATAGTTAGAAATAATAGAAATAAAAAAGCCACTCAAGCGAGTGGCTTTTGAAATCTAGAAGTCTATTTCTTTTCCTTCATAGATGTATTGTAATATTTTCTTCATGTCTTCAAATTCAGTTTTTCTTGGGTTAGATAATGTACAAGCGTCAGCTACAGCTTCCTTTGCAATACTATCTAATTTTTCTTTGAATTCTTCTTCAATAATACCAAAGTCTCTTAAATTATTTTTAATATCGAATTTAGCATTGAAGTCACGAATCATTTCAATTAACTTGTTACTGATTTCAAGATCAGTTCCAGTAAGTCCTAAATGTTTACCAATTTCTCCATATCTCTTTAAAGTTTCTGGGTCTTTTCTATTGTATTCAATTACATAAGGTAGGTACATTGCATTTGCATAACCATGAACAATATGTCCAGTAGAGAAAGCAGCCCCAGTCTTATGAGCTAGAGAGTGAACAATACCAAGTAATGCATTTGAGAAAGCTTGTCCTGCAAGACATTGAGCATAGTGCATTTGTTCCTTAGCATCAGCATCACCTTTGTATGAGCTTGGTAGATATTCAAATACCATCTTGATTGCGTGAAGTGCAAGTGGGTCAGTAAATACGGAATGAACATTTGAAACATAAGCTTCAAAAGCGTGAGTTAATGCATCCATACCAGTGTTAGCGGTCAATCTTGGAGGCATAGTTTCAGCAATGTCAGGGTCCACAATAGCAATATCTGGAGTTATTTCAAAGTCTGCAAGAGGATATTTAATTCCTTTGTCATAGTCAGTAATTACTGCAAATGCAGTAACTTCAGTTGCAGTTCCAGAAGTTGAAGAAATTGCTGCAAATTTTGCCTTTTTTCTCAATTTAGGAAAACTAAAAGGAACAATTAAATCTTCAAACTTAGAATCAGGATATTCATAAAATACCCACATAGCCTTAGCTGCATCAATAGGAGAACCGCCGCCAAGAGCAACAATCCAGTCAGGCTCAAACTCTTGCATAACCTTAGCACCTGCCATTACAGTAGCAACAGATGGATCTGACTCAACATTTTCAAAAAGTTTTACTTCCATACCAGCTTCCTTAAGATTGTTTTCAATCTTGTCTAAGAAACCAAACTTTTTCATAGAGCCGCCACCAACAACGATAATGGCCTTCTTACCTTCCAATTCCTTAAGAGCATCTATGGATCCCCTTCCATAGTATGTATCTCTTGGTAATGTGTATCTTTTCATATAAACCCCTCCTGTTAATTTATTATCTAACTTAAGCATACACATGCGTTAATGAATTGTCAATAAAGCAAAAGTCCTATAATATTCAAAATGTTGAAATTTCAATATTTGTTAAAAAGATGAATAGGAAATATTTTTAAAATAATTAAAATATTTTAATATTTGACACGCTTTCCTGGTTAGAAGTGGAAAGAAGTTACGACATATATTTTAATTATAATATTGAACTTACCCATTAAATATCATTCTGAGCGAAAAAAATTCGAAGAAATTTTGAAGTCGAAGAATTCTTGACCTAACAGAAGACGAAGTCTTCGTTGTAGGTCAAATGTCGATCTCGTTTCACTTTCCAATAGGAAAGTGACAGAAGTCGACCTCGCAATAGAATTGAGAAGTGGAAAGAAGTTACGACAGATATTTTAATTATAACATTGAACTTCCCCAGTAAATGTCATTCTGAGCGGAAAAATTTCGAAGAAATTTTGAAGTCGAAGAATCTCGCATTTGATTTATCAAATGCGTTCATTTTTTTCTAGCGTTTATCCTTTAAAACTTTTAGCTAGCTCTACTTCCTAGACACTGTGCCCATTATACATTAAAATAATAAATAGAAAGGAAATAGAAATGATAAAAGGTTTTTACGACAAATACATGTACACTCCAATGCCCGAAATGCATAATGAAATGATTCCAGTAACCGATGGATGTTCCTACGGTAAGTGCATTTACTGTGATTTGAATATGGGAAAGAAGTTTCGTGTATTTGACTTGAAAGATATAAAAAAATATATACGAAAAAGAGCAAAATTTTATGAGGGCAAAAGATTTACACCAAATAAATTTACCCTTCTAGAAGGAAATCCACTTTGCCTTAAAACTGAATTTCTTGTAGAGGTACTGATAGAGATAAAAGAAAACTTTCCAAAAATGAAATACGTCTCCTGCTTTGCTAGGTCCGAAGACGTTCTTAGAAAGAGCAAAGAAGATTTAAAATATTTAAAGAGTTTGGGACTTAATAGACTTTGCCTTGGAATAGAATCGGGAGATGATGAAGTTTTAAAATTTCACAACAAAGGAGTTACCACCGAGGAACAATTAAAAGCAATTAGAATGCTTGAAGAAGTGGGTATAGACTACTCATGTTACATTATGCTTGGCCTGGGAGGAAAAGAACATTCAAGAGAGCATATACTAAACACTGCAAAGTTTTTAAACAAGACAAATCCATTTGAGATAGTCGTAGTCAATTTAGTAATTTTTTCAGGAGCAGAGTTAGTTAATTATGTTAAAAGTGGTGAATTTAAAAGAATTTCACTAAAGGAGCAAATAGAAGAAGAGATATTACTTCTAGAACACTTAAATATCCATACCATTTACAATGGAACCCATAAGACAAAAATACTTCCACTTACCACAAAGATTCCAGAGAGAAAGGATGATTTGTTGAAACTATTGAGAGAAGAAGACAAAAAGACAAATAGAGAATTGTTGAAAGAAGAAAAAAAGAAATGGGGAGTATGGGATAAGGAATAGTGGGAAAGTGAAACGAAATCGACATTTGACCTACAACGAAGACTTCGACTTCTGTTAGGTCAAGAACTCGCTCACGCTCGCTCAACATGACACTATGTTAAGTTTTCATTGTAATATAGCGGTTTTGTCTTTAGGATGTCATTCTGAGCGAAAAAATTTCGAAGAAATTTTTGAGTCGAAGAATCTCGCGGAGCTAAAAATATATAGGAAAATAAAAGTGGATATAAATTGATAGCGTTCAAAACACATTACAAAACCACAGGAAAGCCTTAGCTTTCCAACAGCTTTCCAAAAGGGGTCTTGGGGCTGGCCCCAAGTCGTTGGGAGGGAAAGGGGGTTTCCAAGGGGGAAAGGAACGTACGAAACGGTTCCTTTTTCCCCCTTGGGTGAATAAAAAGTGAAAATATATTAGTAATGAAATAGTATTAAGTCACAGACTTACAAAATAAATTAGAATTTTTCATATAAAGTTTTTTAAAACTTTCTACACTTCATCCTGTCCCTGAAAGTAGAATGAAGAAATGTATTAGAAACAACTGGGTAGTAGGGCATAGCCCTACAAAACAAAAAAACAGTGGAATTAAAAAAAGGAGGCACTGCCTCCTTTTACCTTTACACTTACCCAAGAACAGCTTTTACCGCTGCCATTGTAATATAGTTATATGGTTGATTGAAATGTGGCATAAAGAATATATCTGTCAATGCCAATTCATCAATTGTAACATCCTTTTGAATTGCAAGGCTAAACATATGAATACCCATTGACACATCATATGTTGAACCAAGTTGTGCACCGATAATTCTTCTGTCATCTTTTCTATAAACAATTCTTATTTTTACCTTTGCATTAGGAACATCTTCCATAAATGCTGGCTTTTGTAAATCTTCAAAGTCAGTGTATTCCACATCAATACCATATTTCTTTGCAAGGTCAACGGACATACCAGTCATAACAATCTTATGTCCATAGATTTGCATTCCTGAAGAACCTTGTACACCAGGGCTTGCGATGTCAACGCCACAAGCGTTTAATGCAGCTACAATTCCAGAACGAACAGCGTTTGTTGCAAGAGCCACATACTCTTGAGCATCAGAAGGTTTGTAGTATATAGTTGCACAGTCACCAATTGCATAAATGTCTTCGTTTGAAGTTCTAAAGTGTTTATCAACTAAGTATGCGCCACTTCTTTCATGTCTCTTAAGGTCTTCGCATAAATAAACATTTGGAACAAATCCAATTGAATTTATTACAAGGTCTGCGTCGTATTCGCCCTTGTTTGTAACAACGCTCTTAACCTTTCCATCTTCGCCTTTAAATTCTACAACATCTTCGTTGTAAACAAGTTTTATTCCGTTTTCTGCCATTGCATCTTCAAGAGGTTTTGAAAACTCATGGTCAAAATAATTTTCAAGAATCTTGCTGTCCCTTGTAACAAGTGTAGTGTTCTTGCCAATTCTTTTAAAAGCTTCCGCAAGTTCAACTCCAATATATCCAGAGCCAACTACAACAACATTTTTAATATCTTTTCTTTCGCCAATTTCTTTAACCTTTTTAGCATCTTGGAAAAGTTTTGCAACCTCAATATTTTCCAAATCTTCACCAGGAAGCTTATTTGATCTTGGTCTAGATCCAGTTGCAATAATTAACTTGTCATAAGAATCTTCGATTTCACTTCCGTCCTTAAGTCTAACCTTAACAGTCTTTTTGTTTTCATCAACAGAAAGAACTTCCGATTCCATATGTACCTTAGCACCCTTTTCTTCAAAAACATTTTTGTTGCAATAGAAAAGTCCGTCAGAGGTTGAAATTTGTTCACCAATCCATAGTGCCATACCACAACCTAAAAAAGAAATATTATTATTTCTGTCATAGATTGTAACTTCGTTATCCTTAAAATGATCAAGGATTGTGTTTGATGCAGCAGTACCTGCGTGGTTTGCTCCAATTACAATAATTTTCATACTAATCCCTCCTATTTATACCATACTGTTCTTGTATGGTTAAGATTATTATACCACTATTGTTAAACAAATACCATACCAAATAAAAAAATTTCTATATATTTATGCATATATTCAAAAAAAGTTGATTTTAAATTTTAAGAGTTAAAGTCTTTATAAATCCCGTATTATACACAGTATATAACGTTAAAATAATTTGATAAATTGAAGCATGTACGCTACAATAATACTAAGTATGTAAATAAAATTAGGGATAATATAATTTTTTTAGAAATCCACACAATAAACAAAGAATTTTTACAACTGAAATTTTTATAAAACAATGAAGGAGATTAGGAGGAAGAAATGTTAAAGCAAATTTTCAAAAGGGGTTTAAGTGGACTATTAGTAGCCACTATGCTTGTAACAAGCTTACCAATACAAAGCTTAGCACAGCCAAGCACAGAAAATAACCCAGAGAAAAAAATCAACTATGATGAAAACCCTATAAGTGATAGTGGCTTTAAAGAAGGCTACATCAACAAGGATATTGATGTCAAGGTTGCAAAACCTACAGATGGAAGTAAAAATTTTATAGAAGGACCAGATATTCCAGACATCTATACAATGAGAGCAGAATACAGAATCCAACGTGGTGACAGAAGGATAAACAACTACCAACCTTACGAAGCATCCGTTGGAGCAGGTATCAAAGACGAAGATAAGGAAAAAATAGAACAAACAATAAATCTTCCTGACTTTGATGGCTATAGCACACCTACACCAAGCTTTAATGTAAACTATGGCAGTATTAAAAACAAAGCACAGGAAGGTAAAAAAGTAGAAAAAAAAGAGGGACCAAAAACTTGGACTGAACACAAGGGTCTTTTGCCATATGTATACCATGGAAAGAGAAACTCTTTTAAGGTTCACCATATCTTTCAAAGCCTTGAAAATAAAGACAAGTATGGAAATATGGATGGTGAAACTAAAATAAAACAAACAACCGAAACCGGACTAACAGGTTCTATAGTAACAATAAAACCTCTTGAAGATGATGAAATAAAAGGTTATGAGCCAGAAAGAAGTGTTATAGAAACACAAATGCCAGAAAATACGACAGGATACATTGTAGAATACCGTTACAACAGAAAGCATTTCAATGTTCATTATGACACAAAAGACGGCTCACCAATAGCAACAAGAACAATTTACTATGGCCAACGTATCCCTACAATACCTCTAATAGATGAAAAGGGAAATATAACTACTGACCAAAGCAAGGATCCAACATATAAATTAGGAAGTACTTTCAAAGGTTGGAAGCCATCAATTGATTTACAGACAAAAGGCGGAAAAAAATACAATAAAGACGAAGTAATCAAAGATGATAATGGCGAACCAGTAAAGACCCTAGACTTAGATTTTATAATGCCGGCAGATGATGTAACTTTTACAGCTGAGTGGAAGGACAAAGAAAAGGCAGACTATGCAGTACAGTTTTGGGTAGAAAAGGCAGACCACGATGACAATGCCTCTCTTTTAGAAAAGTACGACTACATTGGTACTAATGCATATAAAGATAAAGATACAGGCACAAGACCAAATCTTGACGATGAACCTATAAAGGGCCTTCCTTTCCCAGACCTAGACCAAGCACGTCTACAAAAAATTTGGAATGGCGACAAATTTAATAGAGATGCTCATCTTTACCTAAACAAATTCTATGTCTACAATAAAAAATTAACAGACGAGCAAAATAAAGACCCGTCTAACCCAACACTGGTAAAGTCTGTATCCTCAACAGGAAAGACTGTCTACAATATCTACTTTGACAGACAAGTCTACACACTATACTTTACAGATTCTAACTACTTTAAAACTCAAACATCAGACTGGGGTGTAGGGGGACAAACTTTCTTCCCAGAGATTTATGAACCGGACGGCAAAAACGGAGCAAAATTAGTAGGCGGGAAAGGAGATCCTTACCACTTCAAGGCAAGATTTAATGAACTTATGCTTAAGTGGCCTAACGATGCTATGCAAACAAAGGGATTTACACCTGGCTTGCAATCCTACGGCTGGGGACCAAACTATGATGTTCCCGCGTGGCCAACTCACCTTGACACACCACCATATAGACTTAATGCTGATGAGTTCCTGGACATGGACTACACCGGCGGCGGCAACGACGGAGTCTCCTACGAGAGGAATGGCGGCTACGCTAAGAAAATAAATAAGGGCGATGGCACAACGATTGATGTAGATTATAATGACTTTACAACCATTTCCCTTGGTATAAAACAAGGCAAGAACTCCGTACCTCATCACATGGACCTTTGGATGGACGGTTATAAGCTTGGAGAGACTATTATCCGTTACGACCTATATAGGTCTAAGGCAGATACAGATAGTGAAACTTATGAACACAAGTATCCTAAAGTGCAAGGCTTTACGGCCAAGAGAAAAACGAAAAGAACGACATTTCTTACTGAAGACGATATAGACGAAAAAAATGATGAGCGTGCCGAAATCACCCCATTCCCCGACAAGGAATACAAGGATATCTTTGGATTTAAGTACACGGTAGGCCAGATCTACTTTATGAAGGCTTTCTTCAATAATGCCGATAATTATGGCGATCCATTGGATGGAAATGAATTTAAAAAAAACGGCTACCTACGCTTTGAATACACTCGTGACAAGTTCCCACTAAGGTTTAACTACGACCCACAAAAGACCAAGGGTGACAATGAATTTAACACAACAAACTCAATAGATACTTTCTACGAGTTTCCACTAAAGGTCTTAAGCCCAGACTTGGTTCCTAATGAAACACCTAGAGAAGAAAGGGAATATTTCAAAGAAAACCCTGCAAACTTCTTGGACAATCCAGAAAACTTAAAGACATTAGGTCTTACGGATCTTGTATATAATGATCCAAATGACAACAATAAGTTAAAAGTAAAAAGACCGGAAAATCTTCCAGACCAAATGGAATTTAAGGGCTGGGCGCTAGACCCTGCAGGAACTAAACTTATTTGGGAAAACAAGGACGAAAAGATGCCTAACCATGCAGTAAACCTATATGCTAAGTGGGGCGAGCCTGACTATAAATGGAAGGTAACCCTTGACCCTAATGGAGGTTCTCTATCTTCAATAAAAGCTGAAGACTTGACAAAAACAAGTAAGACCATCCAAGAAGGAGATATAGGACAAGAAGAAAGAAAGACCTACCCTGAAAAACATAAAAACGATGGAAATAAACAAGTCTTCACAGTTATACAAAGACAACAATTAAAAGAACTTAAAGAACCTCAACGCTGGGGCTATGACTTCCTAGGTTGGGAGTGGGTAAGACATAATGCAGATGGAACTGAAGACGAAAGTTATTACAATGAATACAAGGTTCCAGAACTTTACTCCTTTGGTAATGATGTTGTATCAGATGTATATCTAAGGGCGATTTGGGTTAGAAACGACCTACAAACAGTAATGGCATACCACCATATACTAGATAGGGATTTAAATGAAATAGGAGAACCAGAACCTCAAGAACTTCCTAAGAGAAGAAAAGACAGCTTTGCAGCAGCTTTAGGTAACAAGCAAGGACCAGAATATACCCTAGTACCAAAGGCTCAATGGGAAGCTTTGAAACAAAAGAATAAAACTTTTGAAAGATATTATAATGAAGCAACTGGTAAAACAAATAACTATTTCCAAGTTCATAGAATAGAAGGACCTCTTGAAAAAGAAGAAAATGGCAAAAAGGTAGAAAAAAACAACCCACTAAATGACTTCCATTTCTTCTATATGCCATATAGAAAGAGGGAGTACAAGGTTAACTACCTTGATGAAAGATGTAGGGCTGAAGTAGAAAAATTCATCAAAACTGCAAAAGATAACTTTAAGAAAAACTATAAAGCTATAAAGAATAGTAATAAGACAGAGGATGAAAAAAGAGAAGATTATAGAAATCTTGTAAAAACTAATAATGATTATTTAGGACAAATTGTTTCTAAGTATTCAATCATTGACGCAGAAACAGTTATAAATGGAAAAAGACATTATGATGCGAGAAACTATAGGTATATACCAGGTTGGACTTTGGCGGAAAATGAAAGTCCACAACAACAACTCTTCTTTGATGTAGACGAAAGTACAAATGAATTCTTAGGAATCAACGAAACAGGACTTGGAGAAATTTTCTTCTTCTACCAAGATGCAAGAGTAATCGAAGTTAAGAATCCTAAAGATGAAGTTCCAGAAGGATATGTAAGAGTTACCTTTAAGGCAGATAAGGGTGGATCTTTTGGTAAAGATGACAAAGGACAAGACATCACAGAGCTTTATTATGATGTAATTAAGGGACTAAAGTGGGATTCAATACCGGTACCACAAGAGTGGGATGGCTTAGAAAATCAAAAGGACAAGGATAAAAACTATATTACACCTGATAAAGGTAAGAGTTTTGTAAAATGGGACAACAAACCACTATTAAACAAGGGAACAGTCCTACAAACTGCTGACAAAGACTACTATGTATTCACAGCCTACTTTGATTGGTCAGGTTTAACATCATCTGGAATGGTAAGAACAGAAGCTTATAAAGATCCTAATGGCAAGTGGACAAACGACTTTGCTCCAAAACTAGAAGATTTAAAGAAACAATTAGTTTGGGAAGTCAAAGGCAAAAAGGAAAAACTCCCAGATGGAACAGATATCAAATTCTTCTATACTGAAGAAGGCGGAACGGAAAAAGAATTAAAGAATGACGACGATGTATTCAATCTTGTAAAAGAAATGAATATTGAAGATGCCAAAGAAACGGTTCGTGTAGTTAACATTAAAGCCAAGGTTAAGTTTAAAGACGGTAAAGAAACTCAAGAATTAGATATACCTATTACAGTTTACAAGAACCGTTACGAAGCACTTACAGGAACATCAAAACCACTATTCTTATCAAAAGCTGAAGAAAAAGAAGCTAAAGATGGTGGCCTAAAGGATATTCTTGCAAATACTAAATACAAGAGATATATCAAAGTAACTGTAAACCCAACGGAGAAGATAGAAAACAAAGACGCTAAGGTTTACTATGTCAATCCAAATGCTTGGGTAGATATTCCAGAGTTAACTTGGACTAAAGACGAAAAAGATAAATATAGCTTCCTTAAGTGGACTGCTGACCAAGCTAATCAAAACGAAGACAGTAAGAAAGATGGCATCTTTGATTTCTCAAAACGTCATAAATTTACAGAAGATACAGTTATAACACCGATATTCTCTGAAGACGCAGTTGAACAAAAAGGCAAAGACAAGCCAGATGTACCAAAGACTTATGTAAAAGTTATCGTTAAGACAACAGACAAAGCTACAGATGATACTAAGTTTGAAAAAACATTCTGGGTTAACCCTACTAAGGAAGTTACTATTCCAGTAACAAACCCAACAGGTAAAACAGTAGAAGCAGGCACAACTGCTGGAGCGGCTGGATACACATTGAAATTCTCTAAGTGGGAATCCAATGAAAAAACAGCGAGAGTTTGGGAAGATAAGATAGTAGGAAAATTCGAAGAAGAAACTACAATTGTAGCAAAATATTCCATGACAGCTGAAAAGATAAAAGACCAAGTTCCAACAACTGGAACAGTTGATACTCCAAAAGGAAAAACACCAACTGTTGAAGAAATAAAAGCAAAGCTTACTCCACCTGAAGGAAAAACTATAAGTAAGGTAACTATAGTTGAAAATCCTAATGTAAGTACTCCGGGAGACAGTAAGGTTACAGTAACGGTTGAATACACTGATGGTTCAAGCGCTGGAACAAATGACAATCCAATAGAAGTTCCGGTAAAAGTACACGAACCTATTGTTAAAGCTAATCCAGATGGTAGCAAGCCAGAAGGCGCTATGAAAAATTATGTAAAAGTAACTTTCAAAGCAGGCGAAGGTGGAAAATTTGAAAACACACTAACTGGAGAGTTTGTCTACTATGTATCACCAGAAGTAGAAGTCGATTTAACACAAACTGCTGGTGGCATCAAAAAGATTCCAGACATTGGATACTTTGTAAATAGTGAAAAGTGGAATAACAAAGATAATAAAACTTTAAAGGAAAAATTTGAAGATCAAGAAACGGTATTTAAATTTGAGTTTGCAAAATCAAATGACATAATTACAAAAACTGATGGTAGCGTTCAAAAACCAGATGGTTATGTAACAGTAACCTTTAAAACAGATGGCAATGGTAAAGTCGATAGTAAAGATGAAATAATTTACTTTGTAAATCCAAAAGCTGGCATTAAAATAGGCAAAGAAGCTACATCAGACAATAAAACTATAGTAATACCAAATGCTACAGCAAATGAAAACTTCACATTTACTAACAAATGGCAAGAACCTATTGATGAAACAACACCTATAACAAACGATAGAACACATGTTGCTATCTTTGAAGCAGGCAAAGTAACATTGACTTACAAAGCTGGCGAAGGAGCAACAGGCGACGTACCATCTGTTGTAACAGTAAATGTTGGAGAAACAGTAGGACTTGCAAATAAAGGAAATCTTGCAAAACAAAACGCAACATTTACTGGCTGGAAGCTTGATGGCGAAGATAAAATCTACCAACCAGGCGACCAAGTTAAACTTGATAAAGCAAGAACAGCAACAGCACAGTGGACAACAGTTAAACACACAGTTACTTTCAATAGTAAAGGTGGAACTGATGTAGAAAGTCAAAAAGTTGTTCACGGTGAAAAACTTAAAGCTTTTGACTCACCAACACAAAAAGATAAAGTCTTTATGGGTTGGAAAGAAAAAGACAAAGAATCTCAACAAGATCCTTACTTTGATTTAAATTCAGCTATAGAAGAAAACAAAACTTTAATAGCTCAATGGCAAGACCCAGTTCAAAAAATTGGTGAAAATGATAAAGTTGAAGAACAATTTATCAAAGTTACTTTCTTAAAAGGTGAACATGGCACACTTAAAGAAGGAAAAACTGAAGGTATTGAAAAAGTAACTTATAAAGTTGCAAAAGACTACGACTTTGCTCAAGCAAAAGCAAATGGCTTAGTAGTTCCAGGTATTGACCCAGCTAAATACTATAAGGCAAAAGATGCTAACGAAGGTTGGGACAAGGCACTTGAATTGAACAAACAAGACATCACCTTCACAGCCCAATATGAACCAGAAGCTGATGTAATACCAATAAAACCAGGAACTTCTGATGATGATATAGAAAAAGAAAGACCTGATGGAATGGTATTGGTTGAATTTAAGGTTCCTGAAGACAAAGCTTTTATGATAGGCGAATCTAAATTCTATGTAAAGAAAAATACAAAAGTTGATATCAAGTCACCACTTGTTCGTAGACTAGAACTTGGAAATGGTGTACGTAATGACTATGTATTTAAAGGCTGGAATTTAACAGAACTTGACAACGAGTGGAAATTTAGCACTGATACAACTATAAAAGACGGAGCTAAAGTAAAACCATCAATCACTATAATACTTCCAAGAGCTGGAGATCCAGAAGTTAGCGTTGACTCTATGACTAAAGATGCAAAAGCCTATCTTGAAGTAACCAGAAGGGGACAAGATCCAGTTATCATCGAGGCAGTTAAAGATGATGACTACGATATGTACTTCTTCGATATACCTAGCGCACTAGGTGGTAAACTTAAGAAGAGAGACAGAATTAAAGTATACGCAGTGTTGGATGAACTAAGATCTGATACAAGAGAGTATAGAGTTAAATAACTTAATACAAAACAAATAAGAGATGCTAAGCTATATGCTTGGCATCTTTTTATGTGCGAAATATTTTTTTTAATTTCTTGATAGACATCGATATTAAAAATATTTTTTGAAAAATACTACTGGCACTGTGTTAAATTTATATAAAACCTGTAAAAGCACGATATTTGTGGTATAATTATATGAAGTGAAATGTGTTCAAATGCACGTAGATCTAAAGCATATAAAGTGAGGAGGGATACATGACACAAGTTAATATACAGTGGGTTCTTGTCCTCGTGTTGCTTTTGAAAATAGCGTCATTGCAACTAGCAACTCCAAGTGTAGAACAAGAGACCTTGGGACATGCAATGCAAGACGCAGCGTCTATAGAGAGATATATGCAAGCTCTTTATATAAGTAAAAGGTATAAGCCATATGGTATAGGCAGTATAAAGAGAAATGATACTAAGCTTGCACTTCGAAAATTTGTAAGTGCAGAAACGAATAGGAGATTAAGGGGGAAGGTGAGAGGAAATGACTAAAAGAGTTACTTCGTTGGTACTGGCAATAGTGATGCTTTTGCAGATTATAGTACCACAAACAGCAAATGCACAGGAGGAAGTTAAGACTCCTTCAGATAATTTAGTAACGGTAGGCATGATAAATGGCGACAGTTACGACTCAAAGCTTATGTTAGAGTTAAACAGACTGACAGCAAAAAATAGAAAGAAAAGATCCGCAGAGCAAGGTACAAGTCTGTTCGGCTACTTCGAAGATGGTCAAGAGCCAGAGGGTGAGGATAAGCTAAAGTACCACGGCGAAGTCAAGGCTGAGCTTTCAGTAAAAGGCCTTGATGGAAAAGACTTTCAATGGAAGGAGGTCTTCGGTACTGAAGAGGTACACTTAAGATTTATACAAATAAACGATGAAACTGGTGTTGAGACTGGTACAGAGCGTGTGCTAAATGTAAGCAAACAAGACACATATACTTGGACGGACGGAGAGGGAAATCCAGCAGAATTACCTTTATTTGACAATAATTTAGATCCTCTAACTTATGAAGTAAAACTAGACGAGGAAGTTTCAGACAAGGTTAAACTGCTTACTGCAAGGTTAACTGCAACAAAGGATGCTTCACCTACATTTGAAAGACCAGATGCAGATGGCAGAATTAAATTCCACTTAACTTTAGAGATAGGATTACAACAAGTTGCTTCCTCTAAGTTTGTATCAGAGTGGCACACAGCAGTAGAAGAAAGTGCTAGACCACAAATACAAGGAACCATGACAGGAAGCATGGATACAGGTAAAAGTAAGACAATAAGCCTTAACCTCCCTACTAAAGATGGTGATGAAGTCATTGTAAGGACTGCAAGTAGACGTGATAAAAATAAATTATTACCAGAACTTCTTTTTAAAACTCCAAAAGTTAAGCTTGATGAAACTAATGCAAATGGCTTAACTTTTGATACAACAAATAAGACTGTCATATCAGGTGGACACAAATTCAAGTACGACTTCAAATATGATGTCATAAACGGCGGTAAGCTTACTATGACTGAAATCATACCTGTGACCTTTGATGCCAATGGTGGTAAATTTGCTTCTTTAGACCCAACTGCAGAGCAAAAGATTGTAAAAGAAGTTGACTATGATGGCACTTTAACTGACAAGGCTGAAACTCCTACAAAACCAGGTAAGGCTTTTAAGGGTTGGGCTACAGATAAAAATGGAACGACTCCAGCAACTGATAGCGACTTTGCAAACCTTACAGCTGCAAAGACCTTCTACGCAATTTGGGCCGACGAAGACATTCAAGCTGATCCACTTGAAGTAGCTGAGTCATTAGGAACTTTCCCTAGAAATCCTAATAAACCTCCAAGTTTTACCAATGACTTTGTTCCTACATTTGACAAATTAAAGGCTAAAGTTAAGGTAAAAGATGTCAATGGAGATTTTGCAAAATTACCAGATGACGTAACATTCACCATAATAGGCGATAAGGACAAAAAAACTGGTGAAATCAAAGAATATACTGAAGATAGCATTGATCTTAAGAACTTTCTCTATGACAAAGTTAAAGAGAATAACAAAGACGAAGTCTCAAGAACTGAAACAGTAAAAGCAAAAATCAAATACAGTGACGGGACTACAAGAGAGATAGATATACCTATCAAGGTTTTAAAAAATATCTATAGAGGTAGTGATCAAGGCGGCAAGTTACCATATATACCTGATAACTATGTAAAGGTAACTATTGATCCAACAGATAAGGCTGAAGACAAACGTAAGACTTACTACTATGTAAATCCAGCAGCCAAAGTTAATGTTCCAATAACAAATCCAGTAAGTAAAGGTAAGGATAAGTTTTCCAAGTGGACAATGAAGGCAGATAGTGCTCCTGGTGACGGCACTGACTATGCAACTGATAAGAGGCACAAATTTGAAGAAGCATCTACAATCACTGCCCAATATGGAAATGGAACAATCAAGATTGTCTATGTTGACCAAGATGGCAATGAAATCGATAAGAAATATCAGATTGCTGGACAAGATTATCCTTCAGAAAAAACTGGTGGCCTTGGCGGAGAGGGAAATGCCCTTGACTTTGAGACCACAGGACCTGATTTTAAGGGATATATCTATAGTAGTAGAGATTCAATAAAGGGTAAATACTATAAGGACCCAGCAGATCCTGATAATCTAGATGTAGTTAAGTACTCTTACTTTAAAAAAGTAACAGCAAAAGAACCGACAAATAAAAATGTTTACTTCCCAGTTATCTTTGATGCTAACGGCGGTGAATTTAAATCAGACACAGTAACTCAAAAGACTGTCTATGTATACTTTGACGGAAACGACGCTACTGTTGAAAAAGTAACTTTTAAAGAAGTCAAGGATGAATTTGAAAAAGCATATAGCAATCCAACAAAAGATGGCTTTGATTTTAAAGAATGGCAAAATGCTAAGACAAATGGAACAAAACCTGCCGATGATTACGAAATTCAATTCAAAGGCTGGGATTGGGACGCAGATCCTGATAACGGTTATGTACCGGAAACTTTCTATGCCCACTATGAACAAGCCAGCGCTCTTGTTAAATACCTTGACCTAGATGGCAAGCCTATTGCCGATGATTTTAAAATCGATGGAGTAGAATATCCAACAGAAAAAGAAGGCAAATTAGGCGACGTAATTGCATCTGATGTATTTACAAAAGATACAGCACCTAAGCTTATTGGATATAAATTCAACAGAATTGAAATAAATCCTGTAAATTCAAAGTATTCCCTAGACAATAAGGGAACAATTAAGATTTACTACGAAAAACTTCCTGATGTTATTCCAGAAAAAGACGGAAGTGGAAAGAAAAATGAAAAACCGGATGGTTATGTAGAAGTAAAATTCTTGGCTGATGATAATACTCACACAGGTAATGATGCTAGAGGAACATTAACAGGCACAACGAAATACTATGTAAATCCAAAGGTAGGTAAGACAAATGCTGACATTACAGAACCAACAATTAAGGCTAAGACAGGATTTGAAGTAGCTAATCCAAAATGGAATCCGGATTTTGTTGCAGCAACTGAAATCAAAGCAGATGCAACTTACACTGCTCAATACACAGAAGGTAAGGATGTAATCCCAGTTCAAGATCCAACTAATCCACCAGAAAAACCAAATGGATATGTAACAGTAAAATTTGATTTAGATGGAAAGGGAACAACAAGTGATACCAAAGAATTCTATGTTAACCCTAATAAGGAAGTAAAAATCACTGCACCAACAGTAACTGGCATAGGTGATTACAAACAAAAAGCTGGCGACGATGCTTGGAATCCAACATTTGTTGCAAAAGCAAAATACACTAAGGACAAAACTTTTGTTGCTCAATATACTTTTGACAAAGATATAGTTCCACAAGGACCTGGAGAAGACAAACCAGTAGTTCCAAAGAATTATGTAAAAGTAACCTTTAAAAAAGGAAACCATGGTGTTATATCTTCAGAAGAAACAACAATATACTGGGTAAATCCAGATAAAGAAGTTGATTTAAAAGATAAGGCTCCTACAGTTGTAGCCAATGCAGAATATAAACACAATGGTTGGGATAAGGAATTAAAGGCTCAATTTAAAGAAAAAACGGATATTACAGCAAAATATCTAAAGAAAGTTCTTGAAAACCAACCTACAGAAGATGCAAATAAGTATGTAAAAGTTGATTTTGTTGCTAAAGACCATGGCAAGATTAAAAACGGTGAAACTGCAGTTTATTGGGTTCTACAAGATGAAACTGTAGAATTAAAGGGACCGGCTGTTGAAGCTAATGAAAATTATGTATTCAAAGAATGGAAAGACCCTATTCAAACAAAATATTCACAAGAGACAACCCATAATGCAGTGTTTGTTTATACTGGCGATAACGTAGTTCCACAAAAACCAGGCGAAAAGAAACCAGACGTTCCAGAAAACTTTGTACAAGTTGTATTTGACAAGGGAACTAATGGTGATTTTGATGCAGATGCAACTATCACCTTCTGGGTTAATCCAGAAAAACAAGTTACAGTTACAGCGCCGACAGTTACAGCTAATGATGACTATAAACATGTAGCTTGGACTTACAAGTTAAAAGCTGATGATGCAATTGATAAAGAAGCTAGTACACTTGAGTCTGTAACAGATACTTTTACAGCTGAAAAAACAACAATTACAGCGAAGTATCTTAAGAAAGTTGAAGAAACAGATCCAAAAGATACAACAAACTATGTAAAAGTTACTTTCAAATCTGAAACTAATGGAAAGCTAGCAGACGGCAATACTGAAAAATCTTACTGGGTACTAAAAGATACACCTGTATCCTTAACAGAACCAAATGTTACAGCTAATGAAGGCTGGAAGTTTATTAAATATGACCCAGCTGTTAAAGATTCTTATAGCAAAGACACTGAACACAAGGCTCAATACAAAGAAATCATTGTAACAAAGGATCCAAAGGATAAGGACTATGTAAAAGTAACCTTTGACCCGGCAAAACAAGGAACTATTAAGACAGGTTCTAATGCAGAAGTTTGGGTACTAAAGGATGAAACAGTTGATCCTGCAGAAATTACACCAAAGCTTGATGTTAAGGCAGGTTATGCTTTCAAAGAGTGGACTCCTGCAGTGAAAGATAAATACGATGACGATGAAAAACATGTAGCATCTTACACTTATAATGGAGATAATGTAGTTTCACAAAAACCAGGTGAAGGCAAGCCAAATGTACCAGATAACTTTGTAAAAGTAACCTTTAAAAAGGGAGACCATGGTGTTATATCTTCAGAAGAAACAACAATATACTGGGTAAATCCAGAAGTTGAAGTAACTTTAACAGCTCCAAAGGTAACAGCTAATGATGATTATAAGCATGTGGCTTGGACCTATGATGACAAAGAAACATCAGGAGATAATGCTTTAACAACTGTAGAGGATAAATTTGCAAATGAAACAACAATTACAGCAAAATATCTAAAGAAAGTTCTTGATACAGAACCGACAGAAGATGTAGATGAGTATGTAAAAGTTATCTTTAAGGCTGATGATGATAAACAAAAACCAGCAAGAGGAACTTTAGAAGGTACAACAACTTATTGGGTTCTAAGGAACACAAAGGTTAATGTACCAGCGCCAAGTGTTAAACCAGATAAGAATCATGAATTTACTGGATGGGATCCTTTAGTTAAAACAATATATGATACAGAAACAACTCATATAGCACAGTACAAAGAGAAAGAAAAAGATATAATAGTTGTTCCAGGACCTTCAGACGAAAAAGATCCTAATAAGCCTGATGGCGGAAGAATTAGTGGTAAGGATAGAACTGAAACTGCTATTGAAATTTCTAGAAAGTACTTTGGACAAGCGAATACTGTAATAGTTGTAGATAGGAAAGATTTCCCTGACGCAATGACTGCATCAGTGTTATCA
This sequence comes from Lagierella sp. ICN-221743, assembly GCF_037890055.1. NCBI lineage: Bacteria > Bacillati > Bacillota > Tissierellia > Tissierellales > Peptoniphilaceae > Lagierella > Lagierella sp. ICN-221743. The sequence continues at coordinate 42,683 of NZ_JBBKBD010000018.1, forward strand.
AAATTATTAAATGCACCTATATTACTAACTGAAACTAATAAGCTTGATCCAAGAGTGGCTTATGAAATTCAAAGACTTGGAGCGAGAGATGTAATTATCGTCGGTGGAAACTCATCAGTATCAGAAGCGGTTAAGAAAGAGTTAGCTAAGTTTGATAAAGATACTGTAGAAAGAATCTACGGTAGAGACAGATATGAAACATCTGCACAAGTTGCAAGAAGAGTAGTAGGAATAACAGGAAAACTTGGACATGCAGTAGTAGCATCAGGCGAAGTATTTGCGGATGCACTTACAGTAGCGCCTTATGCAGCAAGGGAAGGATATCCAATACTACTTGTGAAACGAAATAGTGTACCACCAACAATTAATAGAGCTATTAATGACTTATCTATAAATAAGGTAACAATAGCAGGTGGTTACTCAACAGTATCTAGATCCCTTGAGTCTTCATTACCAACAGTGGTTGAAAGACTAAGTGGACCTACAAGATACGAAACAGCTATTGACATCGTGAACAAGAAGTTTAATGATGCAAATGAAATATTCTTAGCAAATGGAGAACAATGGATGGATGCACTTGTAATAGGACCAGTAGGCGGTATATTAAATATGCCAATCCTATTGACACCAGCAAACAGCACACCAAAATCACTAAAAGACTATATTGCAAAATCAAAGATTGAAAAGGTAACTGCAATCGGCGGTAGAAGTATGGTGAGTGATAAAGTTCTAAGTGAGCTAGGTAAGTAAAAAAAGGAAAAAGAGCTTGAGGGAGACCTCAAAGCTCT
>NZ_JBBKBD010000019.1:0-39215 GCF_037890055.1 Lagierella sp. ICN-221743
AAGAGAGTCCCTATGGGGCTCTTTTTTTCGTTAGTTTTAAAGACCGAGTCAAGCACTCAAATTGTTAGGCTAAAAATGATTGTTACCACAATTCATACTTAATTGGAACATTTATTTTCAAGTATGGGGTTGAGTGCTCGACTTGGTATTTTGTAGAGCACATAACCAAAAGTTGTAAACCCTTCAGTCCTATACGAAGGAAAGACTCTCAGCTCTGTCATTCTGAGCAGAAAAATTTTTGAAAAAATTTTGAAGTCGAAGAATCTCGTTAACTTTCTGCTAGAAAGTTAACGCTAAATTATTATAATATTTTCTTATCTAAAGTCACACAAATCTCCAACTTCTTACTTCCCATCTCTTATCTCTTAGGTCAAGAATTCTTCGACTCCAATTTTTGCAACTTATTCGCAGTATGTTGTATAATAGTAAGGAGTTATGGAGGTGTTAACTATCGAAAATAAAGATATGATTCCGACGAACCTGGAACTTTTAGTTTCAGTACTAAGATCAATTACATTTGGAATTATTGGAACAATTTTTCCAGTGGTTTCATTTTTAATTTTCTTTATGCCTTCTCCTGCCATATGGCTTGGAGTTAAAAGAGGTGTAACTAAGGCACTACTATCCACACTTATAGTTTCTTTAGCTATGGGACTCATAGGTGGATTTACTTTTATGGCTATGTACTTATTCGTAGCAATACCAATAGTATTTATAACCATTACTTTAATAAAGGAAGAGAAAGAAAGTTATAAGATTATAGCCATTAATATGCTGGCAATAGTAATAATGGCAGTGGTATTTTTTATAAACTTCAAATACATTATGAACATTGATGTAATCACTGGTATATCAAAATCAATTGATACAGCAGCAAATGATTTTATTAAGATTATAGAAGAAAGAGGTATGCCTAACATTGCAATGAGTAGGGGAGAAATTCTAAAACTTGTTGACTTGATTAAGCTAACTCTACCAGGTTCTTCTATAATATGTGCAATATCATTTGTGTTTTTGTCTTATATATATGCACTTAATATGCTTAGAAGAGACAATTACAATGTTAAGCACAGACTTAGATTTATTGATATAAGAATGCCGAAGAAAAGTCTTATTTTAATAGTTGTAACTGGAACAGCTTTAGTCTTGCTATACTCTTTAAAGATACAATATTTTGATATAATCTTTATAAACACCGTTTCAGTAATAGGATTTTTATTTATGATGGCAGGCATATTTACAATAGACTACTACTTTATAAATAAGATGCCAAGGGCACTTCGTTTTATAATACCGATGCTTGTAATAATCTTATTTTACGGCTCATATTTGTATATGATAGTTGGACTATTGGACAGTTTTGTTAATTTTAGAAAGAGATTTGAGAGGGTAGAAAATGAAAAAATTTAATATTTTTAATTTAGGTGAATTGATACCTTTTTATATCTTTTTAGTTATACTTTCAGGTATTCTTTTTTACTACAATAAGATAATTGGTGTAATAGCCCTTATTGTTACAGCTTTTTTATTGATTTATGAAATAAGAAATCTTTCTGATAAAGAAGAGCAACTTGAAAACTATATGGAAAACTTCAACGATAAATTTGACGAGATAACGAGAAGGGCAATTTTTTCAATGCCTTTTCCACTTGCTATCTTAAACTATGAGGGAAAGATTATTTGGCATAACACCAACTTAAAGACCATGGTTGATGAAGAAGAGCCTGTGCTAAATCTCTTTATAAATGAAGTCTTTCCAGAAGTTGATGTAAAAAAGCTTCCAAAGGACAATGACTATTTAAATATTGACTATAAGGACAAGAGCTACAAGCTATATGTAAATACATTTGAAGACAAAAGACATGAAAAGAATATTTTAATCTATATAGTAGAAAGTACTAAGGAAAAGAATTTAGAAAATCTTCTTTTAGATGAATCACTAGCAGTAATTAATCTAAATGTGGACAATTATGACGAGTTAATTGAAAATACTGATAGCTCCAATACACCAATGGTAAGGGCGAAGATTGACAGTGTTATAAATAACTTTGCAAATGCACATGAAGGCTTTGCAATTAAGTATGAGCAAGAAGACTATACTATTATAATGTCATACGAAAACCTACTAAAGGCCATAAGAGGAAAGTTTTATGTACTTGATGATGTTAGGGAGATTGAAGAGGGAAATAGAATTGCAGCAACACTAAGTATTGGTGTTGGAACTTTGGAAGAGAATCCTCTTGAAGCATATAAGTCTGCCAGGGCGTGTTTAAATGTTGCCCTTGGACGTGGTGGAGACCAAGCCGTTGTTAAGCTTGAAGACCACTATGAGTACTTTGGTGGCAAGAATCAATCCGTTACTAAAAACTCAACTGTTAAGGCAAGGGTTATGGCAAATGGTATTATAAAATTACTGGAAAGATCTGGAGATGTTTTTATTATGGGCCATAGAAATCCCGACATGGACTCCCTTGGATCATGCCTTGGAGTAATGGAACTTGCAAAGAGAATGGACAAGAACTTTTATATCGTTCTAGACAGGGTAACTCCTGCAATTGAAAAGATATATAATGCACTTCTTTCAGACTATCCAAAATCTGAAGACTTTGACATAAAGGATATATTTATTAAGCCAAATGACGCTGTGAACATATGTAAAAAGGAAACTGTAGTTGTGGTTTTAGACCACCACAGCAAAAACAGTTCTGAAGCGCCGGGACTTTTGGACATTTCTAAAAATATTATTCTTATTGACCACCATAGAAGAGGTTCTGACTATATTGACAATGCAATATTAACCTACTTAGAACCTCATGCATCTTCGACTTCAGAATTAATAACAGAAATTTTATTCTATTCAACAGATAGACTAAAAATACCAAGAGTTATTGCTGAAGGACTACTTGCTGGTATAACGGTGGATACAAAGAACTTTATACTTCAAACTGGAGTTAGAACATTTGAAGCTGCATCCATATTAAAGAGACAGGGTGCGGACAGCATTAGAGTAAGACAGCTATTTAGAAATGACATTGAAACTGTTAAACACAAGGGAGAAGTTGTTTATAAATCCGAGATATATAAAGAAAAAATTGCCATTGGAACACTAGAGCAAGACTCAGACGACAATATACTTATTGCTGCACAAGCTGCAGATGAGTTACTGAACATGAATAATATCGAAGCGGCATTTGTACTTACAAATGTTAAAAATAAGATTCATATTTCCGGGCGTAGTCTTGGACAGATATCCGTACAGTTGATTCTTGAAAAGCTTGATGGTGGTGGCCACTTGACAGCGGCGGGAACTCAAATGGAAATCTCAATGGATGAGGCGATTAAAGAGCTTAAACAAGTGATAGATGAATATTTACAGGAGGACAAGGATGAAAGTAATACTGATAGATGATGTAAAAAAACTTGGGAAAAAGGGAGAGCTAGTTAACACCAAAGTTGGTTATGCGAGAAACTTTCTATTCCCAAACAATTTAGCAATAGAAGCAACCAAGGAAAACTTAGCTAATTGGGAAGAAGAACAAAAAAACATTGAAGCTAAGAAAGAAGCTGACAGACAAGAAGCTTTAAAATTAAAGGAAGAACTTGAAAACTCTCAAGTTACAATCAAAGCTAAAGCTGGCGAAGGTGATAAACTTTTTGGTGCGGTTACTGCTATGGACATCTCTAAGGCCTTGAGAGAACAAAAGGGTATGCAAATTGACAGAAAGAAGATTGAACTTAAGGAAAACATTAAAAATGTTTGTGTAGTTAAGGTTCCTGTAAAGCTTTATTATGAAGTAACTGCCGATTTAAAAGTGGAGGTTGTAAAAGCGTAAATGGAAGGAAATTTGGAAAGCAAAATATTTCCAAATGACATAAATGCTGAGATGTCCGTTTTAGGGTCTATGATTTTGGATAAACATGCCATAGATACTGCAACGGGCATTTTAAAATATGATGACTTTTATGCAGGGAAAAATGCAGAAGTCTTTAGAGGTGTAATCAACCTTTATGAAAAAGGGGAACAAATTGACTTTATCACCCTTTCTGACGAGCTTAAAAAGGAAGGAAAGCTTGATTTTGTCGGTGGAATAGAGTACCTTATGACACTTACGGAAATGGTACCAGGTCCAACCAATGTGGAAGCCTATGCGAAGATTGTTCACGAAAAGGCAACCCTTAGGTATTTGATTAGAACCTCTGATGAAGTAATGAAGATGTCATATGGAAACAAAGAAGCTATGGAAGTGTTGGAGTTTGCAGAAAGCTCCATCTATAAGTTGAGTCAGTCCAATTCAAAGTCAGATCTTGAAAAGATTTCACATCTTCTAGGAAAGACTTTGGATCAAATAAATGAAATGAGTTTAAGAGAGGGCGGAATAACAGGAATTACAACGGGACTTTCCGACCTAGACAAACAACTGTCTGGTTTTCAAAAGTCAGACCTGGTACTTATTGCCGCAAGGCCGTCCATGGGTAAGTCTACCCTAGCATTAAACATGGCCCTATCAGCTGCCCTTGAACAAAAATCAGTTGCCATCTTCTCCTTGGAAATGAGCAAGATGCAGCTAATACAAAGATTTTTATCACAGTTGTCACATATAAATCTTCAAGATATTATTAGTGGCAAGATTCCAGAAGACTCTTTTGAACAACTGGGACAGGCCATAAATATTTTGGAAGATGCACCTATCTATATAGACGATACTTCAAGTATATCTTTAACGGAACTTCGTTCAAAGGCTAGAAGGCTTTCATCTAAAGAGGGACTTGATATACTTTTTATTGACTACTTGCAGCTTATGACTGACGGTACCGGTAGAGGAGAAAATAGACAACAGGAAATTTCGAACATATCCCGTGGACTAAAGGGACTTGCAAAGGAATTAAACTGCCCAGTAATAGCTCTGTCACAGCTTTCGAGAGCCGTTGAACAGAGGTCCGACAAAAGGCCAATGCTTTCAGACATGAGGGAGTCGGGGGCAATCGAGCAAGATGCGGACATAGTTATGATGATTTATAGAGATGACTACTATAATCCTGAAACAACAGACAGACCAAATATAACTGATTTAATAATTGCAAAACATAGAAATGGACCTACAGGATCAATTCAGATGTACTTCAACAAGGAACACTCTAAATTTACCGACGTAGAGTTTGACTTTAATAATAATGGAAGTTATGGACAGGAATAGTATTATAATCAAAGACGATGATTTGGTTATTGATAAATTTACTCTTGAAGATGCCTTTTCAATGAGCAAATGGGATAACCATGACAACGAACTCTTTATTGACTACAATTTTAATGGCAATAACGAAAGCTATTTAACCCTTTGGTACCGTTCTAAGAGAATTGGTTTTCAAAATAAATATTACGGCGTAAATTTAAATGGCGAACTCATAGGTTATATTGCAATAAAAGAGATTAAATTTTTCAAAAAGACTGCTATTTTAGGTATTGTCTTTAATCCAAAGTATTCTTCCATGGGCCTTGGATATAGGTCAATGCGACTGTTTTTGGACTACTATTTTTACGAACTTAACATGAAAGAGTTAACCCTTGATGTTAATCAGTTTAACTACAGAGCCATTAATCTTTATAAAAAGCTTGGCTTTGTGTACAAGTATGAATACCTTGGTCTTTTTGAAAATCAGAATATAGATTTTACAAACCCTTTTTATGCACAGTTTAAGGATGATTTTGTTATAGATAAAGGGCGTATCTACTCTATAATTCACTTCATGACTTTAAACAAATTTGATTACGAAAGGAGTTGTAAAGATGACTTTTAACATTGACGAATTTAATATAGATTTAGGAGAAACCTCAATTGAAAATCTGTTTTTAGATTTATTTATGCCTTTAGCATCGGGAGATGATGTTAAGGTGTATCTATACCTATACAGACAGGTTACAAAAGAGGGCAATGGTTTTAAATTTGATAAAAATATAATTTCCAGAGACTTAAATATGTCTGTTGAAGAAATAGATTTGAGCATAAGGCACTGGCTTGAAGAGGGAATTATAAAAAGAGAATTAAAACCAGGCACTAACGAATACTCTTACTCCTTCTTGTCCATTAGGGAGCTACAACTGGGACAAAAATCATTTTATGAATATGACCAGAGGGACGACAATCCAAAGAGCTTTAACGAAAATGTAGAGCTGTTCAACTGGATTGAAGAATTTTTAAGTATTCCCCTTGGGGCAAGTACCATTATGGAGATAACGGAGTTTCAACAAGAGACAGGAATTGAGTCGGAGCTTATAAAAAAAGCATTTCAATACTCCTTTGATAAGAGAGAAAAGAAAAATCCAAACTATGTAATGGGAATTTTGAAAAACTGGGTTGTTGACGGAATAAAAACAGTTGCAGACTTCAACAAGATGGTAGAAGAAGAAAAGACTAGAAAAGACAATATGAAAAAGAGAAGATCCTATTACAGACCTTCAGATAGCGACAAGGCAAACAAGGAAGTGGAACAAAGTCCTGAAATGGAAAACTTAATCAAGAAACTGAGAGAGAAAAAAAGGAACTTAAGTGATGAATGAATACGATAAAGCGGGAAAAATTTTAGAACAGAGAAGACTTCAAGAAGCCACCCTTCAAGAAGAGAGAATAAAAGAAGTTTCTGAAAAAATCCCCGAATACGATTACTTAACAAAAAAAATCAGTCAACTTAATATAAAATATATCTATGAGATGAGAAGTCCATCAAAGGAAAAAGTTCAAGGGATTTTAGATGAAATAGAATCTTTAAAAGAAGAGAGGGAAAATCTCCTAGTTAAAAATGGATTTCCAAAGGACTACACCGAAAGAAAATATTTTTGTGAAATTTGCAAGGATGAAGGCCATGTCAATGGAACAATTTGCAAATGTAAAAAAGATTTGGTAGTAAAAGAAAAAATAAAATCATCTTCACTTCATTCTGGAATTAAAGAGCAAAATTTTGAAAATTTTAACTTTGAAATTTTTTCCGACGAAAAAGAAGAAAATAAACCACTAAGTCCCAGGGACCTTGCAAAGTTTTATTATGAAGAATTTAAAGAGTACTGTGAAAACTTTTCAAAAGACTCACGCTCGTTATTTATTTCAGGGCCAGTGGGCACGGGCAAGACATATTTTTGTAACTGCATTTCATATGAACTGGTCAAGAAAAATGTAAACGTGGTCTACTTAACTGCGCCGGATCTAATGAAGAGGCTTAGAAATTATAATCTTGGTTCATTTGAGTTTGAAGAACAGTACAGACAGGACTATGACCTTATTGTGGACTCAGACCTTTTAATCATTGACGACTTAGGGTCAGAACAGGTTAGCCAGTACAATATGGCAAGTCTTTTCAACCTTATTAACGAAAGGCTTATAAGAAAAAAACCGGTCATAATCTCAACTAATGTTTCATTTAACGACATTAGAGACTTATATGACGAAAGAATTTACTCAAGACTAAAGTCATATGAACTATGCACCATGTATGGCGATGACTTGAGAGACAGAGTATATTAATCCATAGGAGAAGAAATGGATAAAATTATAGAAAATTTAGAAATCATCGATATTACAGAAGAAGGTAAGGGCGTGGCAAAAGCTTCACGCAGAGTTTACTTTGTTGAAAACGCAAGCCTTGGAGAAGTAATAGATGCAAAAATTACAAAAGAGAAGAAAAATTTCATAGAAGCGGCAAAAATAAGGACTTTAAAACAAAGTCCTTATTTTGTAGAACCTATTTGTCCCTACTTTGACAACTGCGACGGATGCACGACTATGAACTTGAGCTACGAAAAAGAATTGGAATTAAAAGTTCAAATGGTAAAGGATAAGCTTGAGAGAATTGGTAAGACAAAAGTAGATGATTGCGACATAATAAAATGCCCAAATAGAAAAAACTTTAGAAATAAAATTGAACTGAAAGTAAACGCCCGGGGAGAACTTGGATACTATCTTTCAAGAAGCCACAGCCTTGTTAGCATAGACAAATGTATTGTAGCAGGAGAAAACACCAATAAGTTAATACCCGTAATAGAAGAAAAAATAAAAGAGCTTGGACTAAAGGGCTATGACAGAAAGAGTAAAGTTGGAGAAATAAAAAACATTACCATTAGAGAAAATAAGTTAGGGGAGCTACAAGTAACATTAACCCTTTCAGAACTTAATAAAAAAGTGAAGAAGCTATTTGAAAAACTTATGGAAGTGGAAAATATAATTGAAATTCACTACTCCATAAATAAAGATCCACGCTCCGAGATAATGAAAGATACTATTTTAGTCCATAGAAAAAGAGAATACCAAGATAGTATTGAAAAGCTTCAATTTAAAATATCACCAAGATCCTTCTTTCAAACAAATAGCATTATGACAGGAGAGCTTTATAAAGAAGCAGTTCGTCAAATGAATTTAACAGGAGAAGAAAAACTTTTGGATCTATACTGCGGCATAGGAAGCACAAGCCTATACTTTGCCAACTACGCTAAAGAAGTTATCGGCGTAGAAGTTGTAAAAGATGCAGTAGATGACGCTGTTTTAAATGCAGAATTAAATGAAATAGACAATGTGAAATTTATCCTCGGAAAGAGTGAAGATAAAATTTCAAAATACTTAAAAGATGTGGACATCTTGGTAGTAGATCCACCAAGAAAGGGACTGGATAAAAAAGTAATAGAAGAAGTTTCAAAGTCCAACATAGAAAAAACAATGTATATCTCCTGCAACCCAAGCACCTTAGCAAGAGACGTGGCGCTTTTTAGAGAAATAGGATTTGAAATTAAAGAAGTGAAACTAGTGGATATGTTTAGTAATAATTTACACGTGGAGAGTGTAGTATTGATGTCAAGAAAATAGAATAACAAGCTATAAAACTGTTGAAATCAATGGCTTTTGGGGTTTTAGAAGAAATCCTAAAAGCCATTTCTCTATTAGAAAAACACCTTGTGGGAATATATTAATAGTAAAAGTCGTAGGGGTGTGTAGACAGAATAGATATTTATAGGGAGAGTGGACAGAATAGACATGTAAAATAAATTAAAAAAGAGCTAGCAAAAAATAAATAGGCTAGTTCTTTTAGTTAGAAAGGAAGTTGATCATCACTTGGAAAATCAAATCCTGAATTAGAATCATCAGTAAAATCTTTATTGTATTCACTGTGGTCGCATAAGATTCCATCTATAAAAAATCTTGTTTTAGCCCCACAAGTTTCGCAGTATCTGGCATTACTTGGGTTATGATGTATTTCACCATCAAAACCATTAAAATTCTGAGTATGAATTCCTTCACAATCATTATATAAGTTCGTTCCACATATTTTGCAAAATAATGCATCATCACTAAATTCTTCATTTCCACATTTAGGACAAATTTTTACTTTCATTGTTGATTCATCAAATTCTACACCATCTTCATAAAGCATATCTCGTTCACCTCTTTTTTCTGTAATCTCTTTAATATAATCTTTCATTGTAGTGGGACTTCCACATGTTGAGCAGTAATAATCAGTTAGTCTAACTTCGTGATCCTTGTTATCAGAACAAGAGTTATATATAGGAACCCCACATATAGGACAAAATTTTGCATGACGGTTAAAGTTGTTATGACCACATATAATACAAGTACTATACTTAATAGAATTGTTACTATCAGATAAACGCTTATATTTAAATCCAAAAGCTAAAGATTTAGAACCACAATTAGCACAATAGTCTGTTCCTTTTTCGTGTTCAACACCACACTCAGGGCAATATATACTGAGAGGATTAAATGTGTTTTTGAAAAAAGCTAACATAGAATTAGAAAAATCTCTTAAATCTCTTGATATATATTTTAATCTTACTTCTGCAGCATTATAAGTAATTTCAAATAAACTAGAAAGCGTAGAAGGATTTTCCTTTTTTTCAAATGCTACAACTTGTTCAGCAAGTGGTGCAGGTGTTAGTAAATTTCTAGCAAAATTATTTGCTTCTTTTTCAAGTTCTTTGTATTTATGTTTACCAACACCCTTTCTGGATAGAACATCAACACCATACATTTGGTGATGACCAATAAAAATATGTCCTAGTTCATGAGCGATGGTAAATCTAATCCAGTTCTCAGTTTTATCCACGTCATTATAATAAATAATATACTTATTTGTATCGTGTCTATAACTACAAGCGCCTAAATCACTATCGAAAAAATCAATCACATCTTGTAAAGAACAGTTAGCATCATTCATATATTCAGAGTAAGTTTTTACACTGATTTCATTGCTAAAGTAATCAATAATTTTATTTAAATCAATAGGAATTTCAGAGATTTCGGCATCTTCCAATAATTCATATGATTTCTCTAGGGAAATCTTATAATCTGGAGCATACCTCACTATTACATATCTCCATTTGCATTGCCGAATTCTTCTTCAAAATGCTTCTTTAATACCTTTAACATCTCTTCTTTTTTTCCTTGATCCATGTTTCTTGCTGCTCTTTGAATAATACGAATTTCTGGTTCATCATCTATTTGCTTATTTAAGGCAAGCAGATAATTATAGTCGACTTGTAGAACTTCAGATATAGCCTTAAGAGTGTTATTATCTGGAGTTATTTTATCGTCGTTTTCAATTCTTGAAACTGTAGAATTACTAATTTTTACTTTTTTTGCCAATTCACGCTGAGATATTCCTAGTTTTTCACGTCTATTGGATATAACCTTTCCCAAAGTATCTTTCATAAAACTTCCTCCTTGTAATAAATTATACCACAAGTGTTGCATGTAATCAACACTTGTGGTATAATTTATGTTGAATAGATGGAACGAGATAACTTCTATATTTTTTTAAGTTGAGCGTTCCATTAAATCAACAACAAGAAAGAAGTTATTTTATCACAAGCTAAAATATAAAGAAAGGAAGATGCCTATTAAAGAAATTCAAGAAGTAAAAGATGCAAATAATAAACTTATTTGTAAAATTGAAGCAGAAACTGGGATATTACAAAATATCTATAAAAAACAAGAAATTAAAGTTAGACTTGAAGTCGGACAAAGTATTGAACTAGCTAGAGGTGGATGTATCACCTTAGTTAAAAGAATAGATAAAACAGAGTACGACATAAAGAGTTACAAAAAATCAGCATAAATTTTTAAGAGCTGCAAGACGGCCTAATTTATCTTAACGGATGAATTAGGCTTTTTTTATTACAAATTATATCAAGCCTGATTAGCTATAAGGGCGTGAGATACACATATAAACTAATTTCAATCAATTTTGAAAGAAGTATATGGAGTACCTCTAGTTTCTTATAGCCTTTTTTAGGTGAAAGACAACTATGCTCCATAAACTGTAGGTAAAATTTGTATTTCTCGCTCCTTGCTATCAGGCAAGAAAGCGAGGAATATTTTGAAAATTAGAAAGACTAGATCGGACGAAAGAACCATGTATGTTTATAGGTTTGCAGATGAAACAAAAGTGGAACTAAAACCAGGAAAAGATGGGATAACAGAAGTGGACATCAAAAAACTACATGCTTTAGATGATAGTGAAGTTTACTATAACAACAAGAATCTAAGACCTGAACGAACTAAAGAAGAGAAAGCTGAAATAGATGCGTGGAAACAAGAATTTATAAGCGGCTTTAAGAAGAGTCATGGATACGAACCTAATGAGGATTTGTTAAAAGGAGAAGTAGAGGAAAGATTCCCAAGAAATTATAACTTATCTCTTGATTTCGATAACGATGGGGATATTGATCCAGATAAAAGATTAATAGCAACTATTAAATCCAAAGACATGAATGAAGAATTTGAATGGTCGGAGCATATGGAAGATATACTTTCTTTATTAACGGATAAACAGCGATTAGTAATCAAGTTGATGTATGTAGATGGATACAAGCAGTCAGAAATTGCAGATTTAATGAACATATCTTCAGCTGCGGTTAAGAAACATTTGGATAAGGCAAAAGAAACAATCAAAAATAATTTTTAAATATTTTAGGACGAGGTTAAAAACTCGTCCTTTTTCTTTGCCTGTGATTTGTAAGGGAGATGACCCTTTCAGAAAGGAGGCAAACATGAGGCACAAAATAATCATTAATGTAACAAATGAGAAAGGACAAAAAACAAATGTCCTTAAAGGTGCAGTCGGGAAAATTCCAAACAGATTAATAAAATTTTTGTTTGGAGATTACAGACAAATTTATCTATTAGACCCTGGGATGACAGTTGATTCAGTGGATGTTAGAGAAATCGAGAAAGGAGAAAAAAGTGTCAAGAATAAAGCTACTAATGGAAATCAAAGAAGATGCAGAGAATCTTGCATCTAGTATAGGTGTCCTTCTCACAGCACTAGAAAGTGATGAGGTACTACCTAAAGAAGAAAAGGTAAAACAAGAAGAAAAGATTTATGAGATTGAAGATGTTAGAAAGATATTAGCTTATAAATCAAGATTAGGTCATACGGCTAAGATAAGAGAACTCTTAGAAAAGTATGGGGCTAAAAAGTTATCTGAGATTGATCCGAGTAACTATAAAAACTTGGTGGCAGATGTGGAGAAACTCTGATGGGTGATCACGCAATATTGTCTGCCTCAAGTAGTTCACGTTGGATTCACTGCCCACCAAGCGTTAGGCTTTCTGAAAAATATGCAGATGAATCTACTAGTCCGTATGCACTTGAAGGCACATCGGCTCATGCCTTAGCAGAATATAAACTAAAAAAGATATTAGGCTTAGATATCAAAGACCCAACAGAGGATTTAGATTTTTATGATGAAGAAATGGATGAGCTAACTGAGGGATATGCTTCATATGTGACAGAAGTAATAAGTAGGTACGAAAGCCCAGCCGTCTTTGTGGAAGAAAGACTTGACCTATCAGACTATGTTAAGGAGTCCTTTGGCACAGCTGACTGTGTAGTTGTTGGAGGAAAAGAACTTCATGTAATAGATCTAAAGTATGGTCAGGGAGTTTTAGTAGATGCTAAAGAGAATTCACAACTCATGTTATATGGACTTGGTGCTCTAATTCTCTTCGATGGAATTTATGATATTGAAAATGTAATACTTCATATCTATCAACCAAGAAGATGCAATATCTCAACTTATGAAATCAATAAGATAGAACTTTATGAGTGGGGAGAAACCATAAGAGAAATTGCTGAGAAAGCCTATAAAGGCGAGGGGGAATTCTCTTGTGGAGAATGGTGCATTTTCTGCAAAGCTAAGAATAAATGCAGGAAAAGAGCAGAAGAAAATCTAAAACTAGCACAAGAAGAATTTATTCTACCACCAGAACTATCTGATGATGAAATTGAAGAGATTCTACCAAAACTAGATGAAATGGAACAATGGGTCAAAGACATCAAGGCTTACGCTTTAGAAAGAGCAATGAAGGGTCATAGATGGAAGGATCTAAAACTTGTCGAAGGTAGGTCTAATAGGAAATACCGAGATGAAGATGAAGTTGTAAAAAAAGTAAAAGAACTGGGATTCAATCCCTTTGAAGAAAAGTTACTTGGCATCACAGCTATGACTAAGTTACTAGGTAAGAAAGTCTTTGATGAAAATATCAGCGACTTATTAGAAAAACCAAAAGGAAAGTTAACCTTAGTAAGCATTGATGACAAGAGGGAAGAAGTAAAAATTGACAATGTTAAAGAAGAATTTGGAGGTAAATAATATGTCAAATATGAATAAAACAAAAGTAATTACAGGTGAGGTTAGATTAAGCTATGCAAATGTTTGGGAACCAAAGTCAATCAATGGTGGTAAAGAAAGGTACTCAGTATCTGTCATTATCCCAAAGAGCGACCAAAAGACAATTGAGAAAATTGAAAAAGCAGTAGATGCTGCTATTGATGAAGGGCTTTCTAAATTTAATGGTAAGAAACCAAATAAAAAAGCTATCAAACTTCCATTAAGGGATGGTGACACAGAAAAAGATGATGAGGCATATGCAGATGCATACTTCTTAAATGCCAACTCTATGACAGCACCTCAAATTGTGGATAGAAATGTAGAACCTATTCTTGATAGAAGTGAAGTCTACTCAGGGGTTTATGCGAGGGTATCCCTTAACTTTTATGCCTACAACGTAAATGGCAATAAGGGCGTTGCCGTAGGTCTTGGAAATATTCAAAAACTAAGAGATGGGCAACCTCTAGGAAATAGGTCTAATGCAACAGATGACTTTGATGCCATGGACGATGATGATGAAGATTTCTTAGCATAGGAGGAAGAAATGGAATATTTTATAACAGCGTCTATATTAGGAATCTGGGCATTTGTTTGGTACAAGTTTGGATATGTCCAAGCTGAGTTAAAAGAATCAAACACAAGAATTAGAGAAATATATAGAAAAATTAAATTTGGTATAGAAGATATTAAACGTGAAGTTAAGGAATGCAAAAGGCTATTAGAAGAATTAAGTGATAAATATGAAGAGAATATCAATAGACCTTGAAACCTATTCTTCAGTTGATTTAGGAAAAAGTGGTGTATATAAATATGCTGAGAGTGAGGATTTTGAAATCCTCCTCTTTGCATATTCATTAAATGATGAGAAAGTACAAGTTATTGATTTAGCAAGTGGAGATATTATTCCTGAAGAAATATTATCGGCACTTAGTGATGAAAGCATAGAAAAGTGGGCCTTTAACGCAAACTTTGAAAGGGTGTGTCTATCTAGATTTTTAGGCAAGAGATTGAAACCTCAAGGCTGGCACTGCACTATGATTTGGGCAGCCTATCTTGGATTACCTTTATCGCTTGAAAAAGTTGGAGAGGTTTTGAAGCTAGATAAGCAAAAGATGAATGAAGGGAAGGCCCTTATAAGATATTTTTCTATTCCATGTAAACCTACTAAGACCAATGGTATGAGGACAAGAAATCTACCACATCACGATTTAGAAAAGTGGTCTACCTTTAAGGAATATAACCAAAGAGATGTGGAAACAGAAATGGCGATTAAGAAAAAACTATCAGCCTTTCCTATGCCTCAATCAGAATGGGAAAACTACTGGATAGACCAAAACATCAATGACAGAGGAATTTTAATTGATGAAGTTTTAGTTGATTCAGCTATTAAATTTGATGAGATATTACGAGATAAAAACATGGATATAGCCATAGGATTAACTGGTCTTGAAAATCCAAACTCTCCCTTACAGCTAAAAGAATGGCTTAATAAAAAAGGCTTAGAGATAGATTCCTTAGCTAAGAAAGATGTAGAGTCTGCTCTTAAAAATGCTGAAGGTCATATTAAAGAAGTTTTGGAACTTAGACAAGAACTATCTAAGTCTTCAGTTAGAAAATATGATGCTATGAAAAATGTAAAAGGAAAAGACAATCGAGCAAGAGGTCTGATCCAATTTTATGGAGCAAATAGAACTGGAAGATATTCAGGAAGGCTTATTCAAGTTCAAAATCTAAGAAGAAATAATCTAAAGGATTTAGAACTTGCTAGGAGTCTTGTAAAAAATAGAGATTATGAAACTATGGAAATTCTCTATGAATCCCCGTCTGATATTTTATCCCAACTAATAAGGACAGCCTTCATACCAAAAGAAGGCACTAGATTTATTATTTCAGACTTTTCAGCAATAGAGGCTCGTGTTCTTGCATGGCTTGCAGGAGAACAATGGGTGCTGGATGCATTTGAAAATGGAGAAGATATCTATTGTAGAACGGCATCTAGGATGTTTGGAGTGCCAATTGAAAAGCATGGAATAAACGGTCACCTTAGACAAAAAGGAAAGATAGCTACTTTAGCCTGCGGTTATCAAGGGGCATTAGGTGCTCTAAAAGCAATGGGTGGAATTGAGATGGGTTTATCTGAAGATGAGCTTCAATCAATAGTCGATTCCTGGCGAGAGGCAAATCCAAATATAGTAAGTCTTTGGTGGGACATAGATTCAGTCGTAAAAAGAGTTGTAAAGACTAGAACTAAAGAAGAATATAAGAACCTAGTTATTAGTTATGAAAAGGGGATTCTCTTTATAGAACTACCTTCAAAAAGAAGTCTTGCTTATCCAAAGGCAAAAATCGGGACGAATCGATTTGGTGGAGAGTCAATTGTCTATGAAGGAATCGTAGTAGGAAATAAGTGGGACAAGATAGAATCCTACGGAGGAAAGTTTGTAGAGAATATAGTTCAAGCAATAGCCAGAGATATTTTAGCAGAGGCTATGATGAGACTTGAGAAAAAAGGATTTAATATCGTCATGCATATCCATGATGAAGTTGTAATAGAAAGTGATTCATCTAGTATCGAAGAAATAAATGAAATCATGTCCTTAGTACCTAGTTGGGCACATGGACTTATCTTAGATGCAGATGGGTTTGAAAGTGAATTTTATAAAAAAGATTAAAGAGGGGGTTAAAAATCTCCTCTATTTCTTTGCCTGTGATTTAGGAGGGAAACCTCTTAAAAATTCACAGGAGGTAATTCAATGAAGGAATTAATACCAAAGAACGATTATGGAATATTTGCAGATCACAATGATGTTGCAAGAGTGGACAGTAGATTTGTAGCAGAGTTTTTTGAAAAGAGGCACTCTAATGTTATAAGAGATATACAAACAATCACTCAACCCAAATCTGGGCTCAGTGAAGAATTTACTGAACTCAATTTTGAGCTCAGCAGTTATAAGGATGTAACTGGAAGAAATCTACCATGTTATTTATTAACTAGAGATGGATTTACTATTTTAGCTATGGGTTACACTGGCAAAAAAGCCATGAAATTTAAAGAGCTCTATATTAAGAAATTTAACGAGATGGAAGAATTCATAAAGACTCTAGTATCAGCTAGAAATGAATTCCCTCTTTTAACTGAGAATATAAGATTGCTTCATGACAATCCAAAAGCTTATCACTTTAGTAATGAGTGTAACATGCTGAATCGTATCGTTTTAGGTAAGAGTGCAAAAGAATTTAGATTAGAAAATGATATACCAAAAGGAAAAAGTATAAGACCATATCTGAATCAATCACAAATAGATATGATTGAAACCTTGCAAAAGGTAGATATTGGTTTATTAGTAGCATTTCCTAATTATCAAGAAAGAAAGAAACACCTTGAATGGTACAAGCAAAAATTGGAGGTACAAAATGTTTTATGTGAAAGAAAAAATCAATGATTCTATGGAAATAAGCATTGAAATAAATGATGAGAATGTCTTTTGCACCTGTCCAAAGTGTGGAAAAGAAGTTCGAGTAGAATTAAATAAAGTATTGGAAGATGGCGATTTATTTTCTACTCAAGTTTGCTGTAATACTTGTAGTGAAACAATGAGGGATATTTATGAATAAAAAACTATACAACAGGAGTGGGTGCAAGGATCCCACTCCTTATCAAGCAATTAAAAATGCAGAGAAGAGATACTATCCCCTGGTATATATCTGCAGTCCATTTTCTGAAGATGTAGAAAATAATGTAATCAAGGCACAGAAGTATTCTCGCTATGCCTTGGATAGAGGAAATATACCAATAGCACCACATCTTTTATTTCCTCAGTTTATGAGTGATGAAAGTGAGAGAAGACTCGCCATGCATTTTAATTACGTCCTTCTTGGAAAATGTGAAGAAGTATGGGTCTTTGGTGACTATATAAGCCAAGGTATGGCTGAAGAAATAAGAGTCGCTGAAAAGAGAAAAATGAAGATTCGTTATATAAAGGAGGTAGCCTAATTGAAAATATACACCTCAAATTTAATAGGAGTGGAGTCAAACTGTATTTATCCAAATGAGGTTAATGCAGTAGATGTTAGGTCTTTTGAGAAAGCAGCGAGTTTTGATCATGTAATGGCTAAGTATAAAAACTCCTACAGGTCCAATGATAATTTTATAGAGTCAGAATGCATTCCCATGGATATAGACAACGACCATTCAGAAAATCCAGACGATTGGATTTCAATGAATGATTTAAAGAGAATATTTGATGGAGTTAAATTTGCCATAGTTTACAGCAGAAACCATAGAAAAGAAAAAAATGGAAAAGCTGCAAGACCAAGGATGCACATATATTTTCCAATTCCTAAGATCACAAATTTAGATGAATATGTAGGAATAAAAGAAAGGCTCGCAGAGGCCTATACTTTCTTCGATGGTAATGCTTTAGATGGGGCGAGATTTTTCTTTGGAGTTAAGAATCCTTCTGTTGAAATAGTTAGGGGGAGGAAATATATAACTGATATTTTAAAAGATGACTTTGAGGATTTTGATAACTCTCAAGACTTAATTCAGCAAGGTTCTAGAAATTCAACTATGAATCATTTTGCTGGTAGGGTTCTAATTCGATATGGAAATACAGATGAGGCGAGAGAACTATTTGATAAAAAAGCTAGTCTTTGCTCACCACCACTCCCAGATGATGAACTGGAACAAATATGGAGGTCTGCTTGTAAATTCTATAAAAAAGTAGCAGAAAGTGAAGATTATGTTCCACCTGAAGAATATACTGAAGGCATAAATTTAAGACCGTCAGAATTTTCAGACATAGGTCAAGCAGAAGTTTTTGTAAGAGAATATCAAGACAGAATTCGATTTTCTCCTTCTACAGGTTTTCTTGTTTACAACGACTCTTACTGGGAGGAATCTGAACTAAAAGCGCAAGGATATTCTCAAGATTTGGTTTTAAAACAGATAGAGGAAATAGACAATGAACTTTTGAAAATGGATGAAGACATTAAGAAATCTGGAGTTAGGGATATTATGTCCTCAATGAGTGAGAAAAAGGCAATGGAGGTTTTTGATAAAAATCAAAAATCTATATACTATAAATTAACTTCGCTTGAGGCTTATAAGAAATATGCAGTAAAACGAGGGGACACCAGAGCCATCCATGCAACATTAAAAGAATCAAAACCCATGCTTGAAATAGACCAAAGAGAACTTGATACAGATGAATTCTTGTTAAACACTCCGTCATTTACAGTTGATTTAAAAACTGGAGAATATAGAGACCATAAGGCAGATGATTATATAACCAAAGAAACCTCTGTAGATCCTAGTGATGAAAATATGGATATATGGCTTGATGCCTTAGAGACATTTTTTGTAAAAGATAGTGAACTTATAGAATACGTTCAGAAAGTAGCAGGAATTTCTCTTATTGGAAAAGTATATATTGAGGCTCTCATTATTGCTTATGGTGATGGAAGAAATGGAAAGTCTACATTTTGGAATACTATCTCAAGAGTTCTTAATCTATATAGTGGGTCAATCTCGGCAGATATTCTTACTGTTAATTCTAAGAGAAATGCTAAACCAGAACTTGCTGAAACAAGAGGCAAAAGACTTTTAATTGCAGCAGAACTTCAAGAAGGACTAAGATTAAATACTTCAAATGTAAAACAGCTTTGTTCTACAGATGAAATTGTAGCAGAGAAAAAATATCGAGATCCATTTAAGTTCATACCTTCTCATACCCTTGTCCTATATACTAATCACCTACCAAAGGTTGGTGCTTTGGATGAAGGAACTTGGAGGAGACTTATTGTAATTCCATTCGAGGCAAAGATAGAGGGTAGTAGTGATATTAAAAACTACACTGATTATTTAGTAGATAAGGCTGGAGGAGCAGTTCTCAATTGGTTAATTGAGGGTGCTAAAAAAGCTATTGATGAAGATTTTAAATTCAGCCTACCTAAAAAAGTGGCTGATGCCATCAATGAATATAAAGAATCGAATAACTGGTTCAAGCATTTCTTAAATGAGTGCTGTGAGATTGATTCATCCTATGAAGAAAAGTCTGGAGAAGTCTATCAAGAATATAGAGCCTATTGTTTAAGAACTGGAGATTATGTAAGATCTACAACAGATTTTTATTCTGCTTTGTCGTCCAATGGATTTAATAGGGTAAAACTTCGTGATGGAATTAAGATTCAAGGACTAAAGTTAAAAAGTGACTTTGTGTAAATTTAGGCATTGTGCAAGTCTCGAAGGTCATATATATAACTTTTATATAGTAATAAAATTAAATTTTGTATATATATAAAGGTTATAGAGGAGACCTTCGAGACCTTCACACAATCGTTAGAAAGGTTGAAATATAAATGTTAGAAAACGAAATAGAAAAAGCCTTAGTTGACAAGGTTAAACTTATTGGAGGTCTATGTCTTAAATTTACATCTCCTTCAATGACGGGAATACCAGATAGGATAATACTTCTCCCTAAAGGAAAGATTGGATTTGTTGAAACAAAAAGACCTGTAGGAGAACCAAGACCAATTCAGAAAAAGAGAATTAGGCAATTTAAAGATTTAGGTTTTAAGGTTTATGTTCTTGATTCCAAAGAAAACATTGATGAAATAATAAAGAGGATCGGAGGTGACTAATTGGAATATACTCCACATAAATACCAAAACTATGCTACTGAATTTATAAAAGAAAATGAAGAATCAGCACTTCTACTGGACATGGGACTCGGTAAGACGGTTATAAGCTTAACAGCTATAAAAGATTTACTCTTTGATTCTTTTGAAATTTCTAAAGTTTTAATAATAGCACCATTAAGAGTTGCTAGAGATACATGGAAGGAAGAAATAGAAAAATGGTCCCATCTTGATATCTTAGAATATTCAGTAGCAATAGGAAGTGAAAAAGAAAGAATAAAAGCATTAGAAGAACAAGCAGATATTTATTTAATCAATAGGGAAAATGTAGATTGGTTAATAAATAAGAGCGAACTACCATTCAACTACGATATGATTGTAATTGATGAATTATCATCTTTTAAGTCTCATAGGTCAAAGAGGTTTAAAGCCTTGATGAAAGTTAGGCCAAAGGTAAAAAGAATAGTTGGACTTACTGGAACTCCATCATCTAATGGCCTAATGGATTTATGGGCTGAATTTAGACTGCTTGATATGGGAGTGAGACTTGGCAGATTCATTGGTCAGTACAGAGAAATCTACTTCAAACCAGATAAGAGAAATGGACCAATCATTTATTCTTACAAACCACTTCCTTTTGCTGAAGATGCAATCTATGAAAAGATATCAGATATCACAGTTTCTATGAAAGCTGAAGATTATCTAAAAATGCCAAAGAAGATAAACAATGAAGTCTTTGTAAATCTATCAGATAAAGAAAGAGAAATCTACGAGACCTTAAAAAAAGACTTGGTAGTTAGTATTAAGGATAAAGATATAGATGCAGTTAATGCTGCAGCCCTTTCTAATAAATTACTTCAAATGGCGTCAGGTTCTGTTTATGATGAAGATAAAAATATGATTCATATTCATGATAGAAAGCTTGATGCCTTGGAAGATTTAATAGAAGGCGCAAATGGAAAACCTGTTCTAATAGCTTATTGGTATAAGTCAGATTTAAAAAGAATAAAGGATAGGTTTGATGTAAGAGAACTTAAGACAAGTGAGGACTTTAAAGAATGGAATCAAGGTAAGATTCCAGTTGCCATTATCCATCCAGCATCTGCTGGTCATGGACTTAACCTACAAGCTGGAGGTTCAACACTTATTTGGTTTTCCCTTACATGGTCATTAGAACTTTATGAACAAACCAATGCCAGACTTTATAGGCAAGGACAGAAAGAAACAGTTGTGATTCATCACATTATAGCTAAAGGAACTATTGATGAAGATGTGATGAAGGTATTGGAAAATAAAAATAAAACACAAGCTGCACTCATAGATGCAGTAAAAGCAAATCTAAAATGAGTAGAGGTTCTATAGGGAACTTACCTCAAAACTTATGGAGGTAAGAAATGAATGCAAAAGAATATTTAAAACAAGCTTTTTATTTAGATAAGAGAATTAATAGTAAGTTAGAACAAGTTGAAAGTTTAAATGCTCTGGCTACAAAAGCTACATCAACCTTATCTGATATGCCAAAGAGTTCCAATAGAGGAACATCTAAACTTGAGGATACTATAATTAAGATTGTAGAACTTCAAGAAGAAATCAATAAGGATATAGATAAGTTGGTAGATTTGAAGAAAGAAATCGTAAGAACAATAAAAAAGATTGAAGACAAAGAACTTCAAGTCGTTTTAGAAAAAAGATATCTTTGTTTTGAATCTTGGGAGAGAATAGCGGTTGAGATGAATTACTCAATTCAGCATATTTTTAGGTTGCATAGTAAGGCTTTAAAAAATATAGTAATTAGTGTTTAGGGTTGGACAAATGGAAATATAGTTCAGACTATGCTATAATGAAAAATATAGAAGAAAGAGGATATATCTATGAAAACATCATTAAAAAACCATCCTAAGAACAAGCTATACTCTGTACAAATAAAACCGATGAAACATTGTACAGAGTATAGCAAATAGATTGCATTTAAGATTTCATCGGGAAATATACAGTCAAGTCATTGATATGGCTTTATTTTGGTGTGCATTTCTCGATATATAACTAAGTGTAAAAGGCTACTGGCAATGTTTTGTTTGTAGCCTTTTGTTATATTTTCAAGCAAAAGGCAGATGCTGTATTGTATTTATGCCTTTTTTTCTTGCATAAATATTGGAAGTTATATATTGAGAAATGGAGAATAATAAAATGAATGAAAATAGAATAAAAATATTGAAAGAAGAAAATATTGATAAAGCACTCTTTAAGCTTGGGATTCCTATGGTTATCAGCTTATTGGTAGCAGCGTTATACAATGTTGTAGATACCTATTTTGTTTCGGGACTTGGGAAAGAAGCTGTAGCTGCCGTTTCAGTTGCATTTCCAATTCAACTTATCTTTTTAGGAATAGGATTAACATTTGGAGCAGGATCAGGCTCTTATATTTCACGATTATTAGGAGCGAAAAATAACAAAGAAGCAAATATTGTAGCTACAGTTTCTTTATTTTCTAGTGCTATTATGGCGATAATAATAGCAATTGTGTTATTTTACTCTTTAGATAGTGTGATGAAGTTTATTGGAGCTACTCCAGTTATTATGGAACTTGCTAAAACATATACTAGTCTGTTTATAATAGGTGGAGTTTTAGGAGCTGTGAATGTTACTCTAGGGAATTTAGCAGTTTCACAGGGAGCAGCTAAAATCTCCTTGAAAGCAATGATTGTAGGATCTTTATCAAATATAATTTTAGATCCAATATTCATCTTTAAATTAAATTTGGGAGTGAAAGGTGCTGCAATTGCAACACTAATAGCTAGAGTTATAACTAGCTTAATGTATCTTATTTACTTTATTGGAGATAAAAATTTAATTAAAATTAAAATACAGAACTTCAAACCTACAGTTGCAATTTATAAAGAAATACTAAAAATTGGAATATCTCTATTAATACTTCAGATTTTGCAAACCATAGCAATAAGTAAAATATCTTATGCTGCTTCTTTTTATGGAGAAGAAGCAATAGCAGCAATGGGAATAGTTCTTAGAATAGTAACTCTTGGTACAAATGTAGTAGCAGGATATATGAAAGGATTACAACCTATAGCAGGTTTTAATTACGGAGCTAAAAATTATGAAAGAGTACAAGAAGCTATAAAATCGAGCATAAAATGGACGACTCTATTTTGTATAGTTTGGACAGCTATTATATATTTATTTACACCAAGTATATTATCAATATTTGGGAAAGATAAGGATGTACTGAGGATAGCAATTCCAGCTTTAAGAGCAGCAGTAATTATGTTTATAACATTTGGGTTTCAATTTACCTATGCAACATTATATTTAGCAATAGGTAAAGCATTGGCTGGAGCTTTTTTAAATTCACTAAGACAAGGCATTGTATTTATACCAGTTATTTTACTATTACCCAAAATGATGGGATTAGATGGTGTGATATATGCTCAAGCAATATCGGATGTATTGACAACAATAATTACGGTTCCATTTGCTCTTAGCGTTTCTAAGCAATTGGAATCAAAAATAATTTTCAGAAAAAATTTTAAAATTTGAATTTAATCAATTTAAATGAGAGCAAAGTTGATAGAATGAGAGTAAGTAGTTGTAGTATAGTTAAAATAGCAAAAGAATAATTAAAAGAGCCTTGGAGATTTAATCTTCAGGGCTTTCTTTATGGAGTGATAAAGTGCCAAGAAAACCTAAGAGACCATGTTCGCATCCAGGTTGTCCAGAATTAGTTGAGGGACGATTCTGTAAAAAACATGAGAAAGAATACAACAAGAACTATGAAAAATATAAACGAGATCCTGAAACTCATAAGCGCTATGGAAAAACGTGGAGAATTATTAGAAAAAGATATGTAGCAGAGCATCCACTTTGTGAGATGTGTTTAAAAGAAAATAGAATGACAAAGGTAGAGGAAGTACATCATATACTTCCTCTTTCTCGTGGTGGAACAAATAACGAAGACAATCTTATGAGCCTTTGTAAATCTTGTCACTCAAAGACTCATGCAAGGAGTGGAGATAGATTCAATAATAAAAACGAGGGATAGAATCTTCTATCTCTCGTTTAATGGAACTAATAGCTAAGAGTACCGCAGTTGTGATTGCCCCATCCATCTTTTATGGCTTTTCCAATAAGATAATTAATATCAGCAATAGATGGAATCCTAGCTTGTCCTCTTGCAGCTTGAAGAGTACCATCTGGACGCTTCCAAATAAATCGGTATCCATTTTCTTCGTTTCCATCTCCATACTCATATCGCACATATTGGAAACAAAGATTCCAACTATCAGTTTCACCAATTTGTGCCTCATTTAAAACGACCACTCTTGTTTGACTCATATTGACCTCCTTATAAGTATCTAACAAGTAACTGATAAGTATATAATAATATATTTTTATAAAGACGTCAATAAAAATTTTATATTTTTTTAGAAGGGAGGGGGAGTCTTAATCTCTACGACAGATTTCCCTACCAACGGTGCCGCCCTCTCACGCACAAAAAAACGGGTTCAAAGGGGGTATTAAAGAACATCTTTCCAATTAGGAGGAAAACCCATAAATTTATAGTTGAAGTATCCTTGGTATTTATTAAAGGTATTTTCTAAATCTTTTAAAAGGGATTCCCATTGGTCGTTTGAGTTTAAAATTCTCTTTATGATTAAAAGAATGGGGAATATTTTATTTTGCTTGCCCTTATATTGTTCGTTTTCAGAATAAAGGCGGGGAGTTTCTTTTAAAGGCATATTATAAAGTCGAGTGTAATGGGCACAAATATTTCTTACTTCAACGAGACATAGAATCCAATTTTTTAAATATTTAGGATCTGTGTTGTAATAATTAGAAATTTCTTTTTGATCTTCATCCTTAAGAATACTAAACAAAGAAGATAAATTTCCAAAAGACATGAGTTCAACGGATACCCAGATTGGAAACTTTCCATCATATTTTTTTAGGTGGTGTTTAACAAATGGTTTATTCTTTTGCCTGTCAACTTCGTTGCTCAGATTCTCATTTATGATGGAATATATGGTTTGGCCTTTTTTATTCGTTTTATGAATAAAATTATCTTCGTGCATAAGTACATCGGAACCATACGTCATAGCTAGATGATAAGCAATTTGTGTTCTAAGCTCTATTTCAATTTGCTCAATAGTTCTAATGAGGTTGTTTTTAAATTGGCTATCAAAGCAATAAAGATTAAAGAGATGCTCGATAGTAATATGATCCTTATAGTGCTCTTTATTATTATATTTTTTAAGACCAATACCATAACCTGAAAGTCTATAATAATTTACTTTTTTCAAAATTTCTGTTGCATAAACTTCATCTTTGATTTTTAAGTTATGGTCAATTTTTAATTTGGTAATTTGATCTTCGTAGTTTAAAGCAGGTTTTAATGTCATATAAGTTCTCCTTAATATAAAAAAGCCCTCTCCGTGGTCCGCATGTAGAAAATCTACATTAAGCGTGGAGAGGTTCTGTTAAATTAATTATAACATAGAACTAGTCAAAGTCAATAACATACATGAGAAAAGAAATAAAACAACTAGGAGGTGATAGTATCGCTAAGGACGGAACATATAGAGGTGGGAGAAGAGTAAAAGCAGGAGGGAAACCACAGCCTGCTGCTGAAAAAATAGAAAAAGGTAAAAAAGTAGAAATATTAATGAATGATATTCCAACATTCACTCCAGAAGAAATAGATGCAGTTGATTTACCAGATGGAGCAGTTCTTGATGGAACCGATATGCCAACACCTAGTGACTATCTATCAGCAAAGCAAAAGAATGGAATACCACTTGGTGCTGACGAAATATACAAAGAGACATGGGGATGGTTAAAACAGAGAAACTGTGAGAACTTAGTAAATCCAAGACTACTAGAATCTTACTCTCAGGCTTTTGCAAGATACATTCAATGTGAAGAGGCAATAAGTCAATTTGGACTATTAGGAAAGCATCCTACTACAGGAGGAGTTATTGCATCTCCATTTGTACAGATGTCTTCACAATTTCAAAAGACAGCCAACCTTTTATGGTACGAGATTTATGACATAGTTAAAGAAAACTGCACAGAAGTTTATGAAGACTATGGGGAAGATATGATGGAAAAACTTCTAAGAAGTAGAAAGTAAGAGGTTTCATTGAATTCAATAGAAGTATGGAAAGATATTCCTGGATATGAAGATGAATATCAGGCATCTACTCTAGGTAATATTAGAAGCATAAAAAGTAATAATTTAATATTAAAGGGAGATTTTCAACCTAATGGATACAAAAGAGTTTACCTCTGGAAGAATGGTAGCAAAAAAAATTTGCTCGTTCACAGATTGGTGGCTCTTTCTTTTTTGCCTAATCCAAATAACTATGAGGAAGTAAATCATCTTGATGAAAACAAAGCTAATAACAAATTAGAAAATTTAGAATGGTGTACTCATTCATACAATATGAATTATGGAGATGTTAAGAAGAAAATATCTGAATCACATAAAGGAAAAGTGATTTCTGAAAAAAGTAGAAAAAAACTTTCTGAGAATAGCAAAAATAGGAAATGGATAAATAACGGGAAATTAGAAAAATGTGTAAAAGAGAATACGTTGAACAATTTTCTAATTAATGGTTGGAATTTTGGAAGGATAAAAAACATGGAGGTGTAATATATGTTTGAAAAAGTGAATCCATCACACGTTGATAAAATAGCAGATTGTATTGCAGGAGCAATTGTAGATTTAGCATATAAAGAAAAAGATGATCCTAAAATAGCAGTTGAAGTTTTGCTGGGGCATGGAAATTGTCATGTAATTATTGAAACGGATTGTAAGTTAAATAAAAAAGAAATTGAAACAGCGATTAATAGGATAGCTGGAGATGTAATAGCAGATATTAAATTAGTAGAACAGGATATCCACCTATCAAATAATCAAAAAGAAAAGATAAGATGTGGAGACAATGGGATTTTTAGGGGAGTGCCTACATCAGATGAAGAAAAGAAACTATCTTTAATTGCCCGTGAAATCTATTCTAATTATCCTTACGATGGGAAGTACATTCTTGATGGAGATAAACTCATCATCTGCCAATCTAATGTAGCTACAGGAATTTTAAAATCTATTTATCCAAGAGCAGTAGTAAATCCTTTAGGGGATTGGACTGGAGGATTTAATGTTGATACTGGAGCGACAAATAGAAAACTAGGCTCAGACATGGGACGAGCAGTAACAGGAGGAGGTCTTCATGGTAAAGACTTATCCAAGGCTGATGTTTCAGTTAATATTTATGCCCACCTAAATGCACAAGAGGAAAATAGAGAGATTGAATTATCCTGTGCAATCGGAGATGAAACTATTGATGGTAGACCATATTCTGAAATAGTAGAAATTGCTAGAAACTACATTAATTCTATTGGTGGTTTTGAGGAATTTGCAAAGTGGGGGTTAATATGATAACAACAAAGGAAATGAAATTAGTCGATATTGAAAAACTTGTACCCTATGTAAACAATGCAAGAACTCATTCAGCAGACCAGATTAATAAACTACGATCATCAATTAGAGAGTTTGGTTTCATCAATCCTGTAATTATTGATAAAGACTATGGAGTTATTGCAGGTCACGGAAGAATTATGGCAGCGAAGGAAGAAGGTATAAAAGAAGTTCCATGTGTCTTTGCAGACCATCTAAACGAGGCACAAAAGAAAGCTTATATCTTAGCTGATAACAGAATGGCCCTTGATGCTGGTTGGGATGAAGAACTACTAAGAGTAGAAATTGAATCCCTAGAAGATTATGGTTTTAATGTAGAACTTACTGGTTTTTCACCAGATGAATTATCTAATATCTTTGACTTAGGAAACGATACAGAAGATGATGACTTTGATGTAGAGGAAGAATTGGAAAAACCTACTTTTTCTAAAGCTGGAGATATTTGGACCTTAGGTAAACACAAACTTATTTGTGGAGATTCTACAGATGAAACAACTTATGAGAAACTGATGAATGATACAAAAGCAAATCTTATCATCACAGACCCTCCATACAATGTAAACTATGAAGGATCAGCTGGAAAAATTAAAAATGACAATATGGAGCAAAGTAAATTCTATGAATTTTTACTAAGCTCCTTTTTAAATATGGAGAAGTTCCTCGCAGATGATGGTTCAATATATGTTTTTCATGCTGATACAGAAGGACTTAATTTTAGAAAGTCATTTCAAGATGCTGGCTTTTATTTATCTGGTACTTGTATTTGGAAGAAACAGTCTCTCGTACTTGGAAGAAGTCCATATCAATGGCAACATGAACCCATCCTTTATGGTTGGAAGAAAAAAGGAAAACACAACTGGTACACAGGAAGGAAGGAGTCTACCATTTGGGAATTTGATAAACCAAGAAAAAATGGAGACCACCCTACTATGAAACCTATTCCACTTTTATCTTATCCGATTAAAAACTCATCTATGACAAACTCTATTGTACTTGATCCATTTGGTGGAAGTGGAAGTACACTAATAGCTTGTGAACAGACTGATAGGATTTGTAGGATGATAGAACTCGATGAAAAATTTGTAGATGTGATTGTAAATAGATTTGTTGAGTTGGTTGGTAGTGATAAAGATGTAAGCCTATTAAGAAATGGAA
Organism: Lagierella sp. ICN-221743; assembly: GCF_037890055.1. Taxonomy (NCBI): domain Bacteria; kingdom Bacillati; phylum Bacillota; class Tissierellia; order Tissierellales; family Peptoniphilaceae; genus Lagierella; species Lagierella sp. ICN-221743. The sequence continues at coordinate 28,953 of NZ_JBBKBD010000019.1, forward strand.
AAGAGTATAAGTATAAAGATGTTATTAATCTGACTTGATATAAATCAGTATTTGAGTGATATATGTATGTGAGGTGATTAGATGATTTCAAGGGAAATTATACAAAAATTGAAAGAGACATTTCCAGTAGGTACAAGAGTAAAACTAATCCAAATGGAAGATGAACAGGCTCCACCAGTTGGAACCTTAGGCACAGTCTATGGGGTGGATGCCATTGGATCAATTCTAGTAAAATGGGATAATGGCTCAACATTAAATGTAATTTTCAGAGTGGATAGAATAGAAAAAATATCGAGTAAAGGTTGAAATATAGCCATTATATCCCTTAATTAACTTGACTTATTTTTGACAGTACGGTTATATGTACATACAAAAAAGATAAGGAGAAAAATATGGCATACAAATACATGAAAACACAGGAAGATTTAAATGAGTTAATCGACTCTTCAGCAATTACAATGCTTGGACTTTACGAAGGAGAAAATGGAGACTTAGCTTTCCAAGATTATTTAAAAGACTACCTTGAAGATGACACAATTTATATCACAATGGGAAAAACAATTAACGAATTTTACGAAAGCGACCTTCCTGAAGACTTAAGGATAGTAAGTTTAAAGTACAACAAGTTAGGAAGACTTCCAATTATAAGACTTGAGATTGGAGCAAAGTGGTTTGACGACTTTATAGATAATCTTTAAAAAGATTGAAAAATAGCCGATTTATAGGCATAAAAGACTTGACTAATACTCTCCTATACGGGAATATGCATATAACAAAAGCAAAGGAGAGTAAAACCATGAAAAAAGACCTTTTAGAAAGATTAGAGACAGAAGTTAAAGCTTGCAAAAGATACGCAGAAAGCTCAATAAAAAAATCAAAAGAAGGCAAGATTGGAGCAGCCATTAACCTTTTAGACATAGCAGGAATTGCAAAGAAATGTGTAGACCAAGTTCATGAAGAACTTTGGGAAGTATCAAAAGGAAACTTAACTGACGAAGAATTTCAACTTTTTGCAGAATCAGAAACACTAGATAGAGAACTTAAGAAAGCTTACAAAGAATTAAACATAGCAAGAAAAAGATAAAAATAAAAATCCAAATAGAGTTAAGGCTCTATTTGTCGTAGTAGAAGTCACAATCAGGTGGCTATTTTTTATGCCCATTTTTAAAGAAAGGAGGTCAAATGAAATATAAACCAACAAAATTTATGCTACCTACATCTCACTATGATAAAAACAAAGCAGACTATGCAGTCACCTTTATAGAATGCCTGAAGCATACAAAAGGTAGATGGGCAGGTAAAGACTTCAAGCTTATTGATTGGCAAGAAGAAATCATAAGAGACTTGTTTGGAATTGTGAAAGATACAGGATATAGACAATTTAATACAGCCTATATTGAAATACCAAAGAAGATGGGAAAATCTGAACTTGCAGCTGCTGTAGCACTTCTTCTAACTTGTGGTGATGGAGAAGAAAGAGCAGAGGTTTATGGATGTGCTGCTGATAGACAACAAGCAACTATAGTTTTTGATGTTGCAGCTGATATGGTAAGAATGTCTCCAGCCCTATCTAAAAGAGTAAAGATTCTAGCATCTCAAAAGAGGATGATATATAAGCCGACCAATTCTTTCTATCAAGTTTTATCTGCAGAGGCTTATTCTAAACACGGATTTAATATTCATGGTGTCGTATTTGACGAACTTCACACTCAGCCTAATAGAAAATTATTTGATGTTATGACAAAAGGTTCTGGCGATGCAAGAACCCAACCACTATATTTCCTCATAACAACTGCAGGAACAGATACGAAATCAATCTGCTATGAAACGCATCAAAAGGCAGTCGACATACTTGAAGGAAGAAAAACGGATTCAACTTTCTATCCCGTGATTTATGGAGCAGATAGGGATGATGATTGGACAGATGAAAAAGTATGGCATAAGGCAAATCCGTCTCTTGGAATTACAGTTCCTATAGAAAAAGTAAGACAAGCTTGTGAATCAGCTAAGCAAAACCCAACTGAAGAAAATGCCTTCAGACAACTAAGACTTAATCAATGGGTCAAACAAGCAATCAGGTGGATGCCTATGGAAAAATGGGATTTATGTAATTTTGCTGTTAATGAAGAAGAACTAAAAGGAAGAGTCTGCTATGGAGGTCTTGACCTTTCATCTACAACAGATATTACAGCCTTTGTTTTAGTCTTTCCTCCAATAGATGAAGATGATAAGTATCAAATATTACCCTACTTTTGGTTACCAGAAGATAACCTCGACCTAAGAGTAAAAAGAGACCATGTAAACTATGACCTATGGAAAAAACAAGGCTATATTATGACAACGGAAGGTAATGTAGTCCACTATGGGTTTATAGAAAAATTTATAGAAGACTTAAGTGAGATTTATAACATTAGGGAAATAGCCTTTGATAGATGGGGAGCAGTTCAGATGGTTCAAAACTTAGAAGGCATGGGTTTCACAGTAGTTCCTTTTGGTCAAGGATTTAAAGATATGTCTCCACCGACTAAAGAACTCATGAAACTAACTCTCGAAAGAAAAATAGCCCATGGGGGTCATCCTGTTCTAAGATGGATGATGGATAATATCTTCATACGAACAGATCCTGCTGGAAACATTAAGGCAGACAAAGAAAAATCTACAGAAAAGATAGATGGAGTAATTGCTACAATAATGGCTCTAGATAGGGCAATAAGATGTGGCAATGATACAAGTGAATCGGTTTATGATGATAGGGGATTGATTGTTTTTTAATCTCGCTATTTTTGATTTATCATAGCCAAATCTATTAAAATGGCGAAATTAATCTCGCCAGCATTGATTTATATACGCCATATACGATATAATGGCGAGGAAGGTGGTGATAGAACATGAGAGAATTTAATTATTCAAAGCTTTTAAATTTAAATATACCTGCAAAAATGTATGATTTAATATCAAAGATCTATGAATATAAAGGAAAACAGGAGCTATACGTAGCTAATTTTTCCGATGTTCTCGATAAAATGATAGAGGTTGCAAAAATTCAGTCCACTAAATCATCTAATGCAATAGAAGGTATTTCAACAAATGATACCAGACTAGAAGAGTTGATGAATAAAAAAAGTGAACCTAAGAATAGAAATGAAGAAGAAATATATGGTTACAGAGAAGTTTTAGATATCATTCATGAAAACTATGACAATATAGAATTCACAAAAAACAATATTTTGACCCTACACAATAGGCTTTATTCTTATTCAGGGGAAAGCCATAAAGGAAAATTTAAAACAATGGATAATAGCATCGTTGAAGTAAATTCCCTTGGTCAGAAAAAAGTAAGATTTCAGCCTGTATCAGCTTTTGAAACAGAAATATATATTGATAGAATGATTGAGGCTTATAATGAAGCCGTTAGTTTAGAAATCCCGCCATTACTTCTAATACCAACTGTGATTCATGATTTTTTATGTATCCATCCATTCGCTGATGGAAATGGTAGAATGTCAAGGCTATTAACTCTGCTACTACTCTATAAAAATGGATTTTTTGTAGGAAAATATATTTCACTAGAAATGATTATTGAAGAGACAAAAGATATTTACTATGAAGAATTGCAAGCTTCAAGTGAAGATTGGCATGACGGTACGAGTGATGAATTACCATTTATAAGATATATGCTTTCGGTCATCTACAAAGCATATAGCCAGTGTGATGAAAGATTTAAACTAATAGCAGAAAAATCTATAACTTCTTCAGATAGAGTGATGAAGATATTTGATAATTCCTTAGAACCATTATCTAAATCAGATATAGTAGTACTTTGCCCAGACATTTCTCAAAGAACTATAGAAAGAGCATTAAAAGAATTAAAAGACAGTGGCTTAATTAAACAATTAGGTAGCGGTAGAGCAACTAAGTATATTAAATTTTAAAGCTATTAGCATCTACAAAAGTAGGTGCTTTTTTAATACCTACTTTTAGGAGGTGGTAATATAAACATTTTAAATTTAATATTCAAGTCGAGAGACAAACCTAAAGACGGGGAGAGAATTTCTTCTACGTCTTTTTTATTTGGTAGAACAACAGCAGGAAGGAACGTAAATGAATTTACTGCTATGCAAATGACAGCAGTTTATTCGTGTGTGAGGGTTCTTGCTGAAACCTTAGCAGGACTTCCTCTTCATTTATATAAAAGAGGAGATTCAAACTCAAAGGAAAAAGCAAAAGGCCATGCCATATATTTTCTCTTACACGATGAACCAAATACTGAGATGACTTCATTTGTATTTAGAGAAACACTAATGACCCATCTACTACTTTGGGGTAATGCCTACGCTCAGATAATTCGTAATGGTAGAAATGAGGTCATAGGACTTTACCCATTAATGCCAAATAAGATGACTGTTATGAGAAGTGAAGATGGAGAAATCTTCTATAAATACAATCACAAATCAGAAGAAATTTATCTCTTAAAAGAAGATGTCCTTCATATTCCAGGACTTGGTTTTGATGGACTTATTGGCTACTCACCAATTACCATGGCTAAAAATGCTATAGGCATGGCTATGGCTTGTGAAGATTATGGAGCGTCATTCTTCCAAAATGGAGCACAACCAGGTGGAGTTTTAGAGCATCCAGGTATTATTAAAGACCCAGAAAGAGTTAGAGAGTCATGGAATGCTGCCTTTCAGGGGCCTAAGAACGCCAACAAAGTGGCTGTACTTGAAGAAGGGATGAAATACCAACCCATAGCCATCGCACCAAGTGAGGCCCAGTTTTTGGAAACTAGAAAGTTTCAATTAAATGAGATAGCAAGGATATTCAGAATACCACCTCACATGATTGGTGACTTGGAGAAGTCATCATTTTCAAATATAGAACAGCAGTCACTTGAATTTGTTAAATATACTCTCGATCCTTGGATTGTTCGTTGGGAGCAATCTTTAGAAAGATCACTATTAACAAAGAAAGAAAAGGAATCCTACTTTATTAAATTCAATCTTGATGGACTTTTAAGAGGAGACTATGAATCAAGAATGAATGGATATGCTGTAGGAAGACAGAATGGGTGGATGAGTGCAAATGACATAAGAGAATTAGAAAATCTTGATAGGATTTCAGCTGAAGAAGGTGGGGACCTATATCTTGTAAATGGAAATATGCTACCACTTGATAAGGCAGGTAGTTTTTATCAGCAGAAAGGAGAAGAAATAAATCCTAATGAAGAACAATAAAATATTTTGGAATTGGAAAAAGGATTCAAATGAACTCTATATAGATGGAGTTATTGCAGAAGAGTCTTGGTTTGATGATGAAATCACGCCAAGGCTCTTTTTTGAAGAATTAAAAAATAAAAGTGGAGACATAACTGTGTGGATCAACTCCCCTGGTGGAGATTGTATAGCTGCATCACGAATTTACACCATGCTTTTAGAACACAAGGGAAATGTGACCATAAAGATTGATGGGCTTGCAGCATCAGCAGCATCGGTTATTGCCATGGCAGGAACTGAAGTATTGATGAGTCCCACCTCATTAATGATGATTCACAACCCCTTAACTGTAGCCATTGGTGACTCAAAAGAAATGCAAAAGGCAATTGATATGTTAAAGGAAGTCAAAGAATCAATCATCAATGCCTATGAGATTAAGACAGGTTTGTCTAGAGAAGAGATTTCTAATCTAATGGATGGAGAGACTTGGTTTGATAAGAACAAGGCTATTGAGATGGGCTTTTGTGATGGAACTCTCACTGACAAAAGAAAAGATGAAAAAGTCACTAATATGGTTTTTTCAAGACGAGCAGTTACAAACTCACTTTTAACAAAGATAAATAAAGAAGTAAAGACTCACTCAATGAGTGAGGTAGAAGAAAGATTAAACAAAATTAAAAACACTTGGAGGTAATTATGAATTTAAAAGAACTTTTAGAAAAGAGAACTAAGGCTTGGGATGAGGCAAAGGCATTTGCTGAATCTAAGAAAGATGAAAAGGGTCTAATGTCTGATGAAGACTTTAAGACATACGAAGAGATGGAGAGAACTATCGAGAATTATACTCGTGAAATTGAAAGAAAGAAGAGGGAAGAAGAAATGGATAAATCCTTAGAAAAACCTACTAGTGAAGCACTAACAAGTGAACCTGCTACTTTTAATGAAGAAGAAAAGCCGATGAGAGCAAGAAATGTCTATAGGAAGTCTATGATGAAGGCATTAAGAACTAACTTTAGAGATATTTCTAATGAACTAAAGGTAGGTACAGATGAAAGTGGTGGATATTTAGTTCCAGAAGAAATGGAAGTAGATATTGTAAATGGTCTTGAAGATGAAAATATTGTAAGAAAACTAGCTACAAAAGTTCAAACTTCTGGACTCCATAAAATTAACATTGCAGCTACAAAGCCAGCAGCCCTATGGGTTGAAGAAGGTGGTCAACTTACCTTTGGAGATGGTACATTCGATCAAGTATCTCTTGATGCACACAAACTCCATGTTGGAATTAAAGTTACTGAAGAACTTCTCTATGATGCAGCCTTTAATCTAGAAAAATACATCACTGAAGAATTTACTAGAGCGTTAGCAAATGCTGAAGAGGATGCCTTCTTAAATGGCGATGGAGTAAACAAGCCTACAGGAATTTTTGACTCTAAAAAAGGTGGAGAACTTGGGGTAACAACAAAGGCTCAAACAATTACTGCAGATGAACTCATTGATTTAGTTTACTCTTTAGACAGACCTTATAGAAAGAGAGCAGCTTTCATTTTAAATGATGCAACAGTTGCTCAGATTAGAAAACTTAAGGATGTTAATGGTGCATATATTTGGCAACCATCACTTAAGGATGGAGAACCAGATAGACTTTTAGGATATCCTGCCTATACATCTGCCTTTGCTCCAAAAGCTGATAAAGGAAAACTTGCAGTAGCCTTTGGCGATTTTTCATATTACAAGATTGGAGATAGAGGAAACAGGTCTTTCCAAGACTTAAAGGAACTATTTGCTGGTAATGGCATGGTTGGTTTCTTAGGTAAGGAAAGAGTTGATGGAATCTTAGTTTTAAAAGAGGCAGTTAAACTATTAAAAATCGGCGCTACTGCCTAAGGAGTAAATTATGATTACTCTTGAGGAGGTAAAGTCCTATTTAAGGGTGGATTTTGATGATGAGGATGAGATGATTAAATCTCTCATCCAATCATCAATAAAGCACTCCATGGATGTATCCAGGGTTGATAGCGAAGAAGATCTTTCTAAAAATCCAAATGGAAAGATAGCCGTCCTCTATATGACTGCTTATCTTTATGAACACAGAGAAGAGGCAGATTATTCTGTATTAAACTTAACTCTAAGGGCTTTATTATTTGGAATGAGAAAGGCTGAGTTCTAATGAAGATATCAGATTTAAATAGAAAAATAACCTTTCAAAATAAAAATGTTGAGGTAGATGAAATTGGTAACCATAAATCGGTATGGGCAGATTATCTAGAAACATCAGCCTATATATCTTTTCAAGGTAAAGGAGAAGAAGTTTTTCTTGGGATGGAAGTAGACAGGTCAGATATTTCTTTTACTGTGAGATTTCAAAATAGGTTAAAGAATATTAACACTTCAGAATACAGAATTCTATTTGATGATGAAATGTACAATATCATCTCAATTGACTTTATGAATTATAAAAATAGACTTATAAAGTTTAGATGTAGGAAGGTGAGTAGATGAATGTAAAAATTGAAAACCTCGCTAGTGAAATAATGAAGGGCTTAGAAGAATATTCTGATATGGCAACAGATGAAGTCAAAAAGGAAGTCAAAAAAGCTGGTAGCAATATTAGAAAAGACATACAAGAAAATGCACCTGTAGGAGAAACAAAGAAATATTCTAAATCTTGGTCTGTAAAAACTATAAAAGAAACTTCAAACTCAATAGAACTTGTAGTCCATTCAAGAAATAGATATCAACTGGCTCATTTACTTGAAAAAGGTCATGTTCTTAGACAGGGAGGAAGAGTATCTGCTAAGCCACACATTGGACCAGCTGAAGAGAAAGGAGTTAGAGAATTGGAAGAAAATATTATGAGGAAACTAAACGATGGATAGGCTATTAAAAATAATTGAAAAGATAGGACTTCCATTTGCATACTCGCACTTTGCTGAAGGAGAAAGTCCAGATCCACCATTTATGGTTTATCTATTTCCAAAGAATAAACACTTTGGTGCAGATGGAGTAGTCTTTTATAAAAACACCCAGATAGACTTAGAACTTTATACTGATAGGAAAGATTTAAAATTAGAAGAAAAGATAGAAGAGATACTTGATAGAGAAAAAATCTATTATGAAAAATCTGAAGTTTGGATTGAATCAGAAAGACTTTATGAAGTTCTCTATGAATTTACTATGGAGGTAAAAAATGGCTAATAAAGTTAAATTTAATATTTGTAATGTTCACTACGCTCTCTTCGATAAAGCTGAAGAGGGCGTTATTAAATATAAGACACCAGTGCCAATGCCTGGTGCTGTTTCGATTTCATTGGATCCTAATGGAGAGCCTGAAAGCTTTTATGCAGATGGAATTGAATACTACACTATTTCAAACAATATGGGATATGACGGAGATTTGGAAATCGCCCTTATTCCAGAATCTTTTAGGACTGATGTTTTGATGGAAAAATCAGATTCTAATAAAGTTCTAATTGAGTCCTCAAATTCAGAAACTGCAAACTTTGCACTTCTTTTTGAGTTTGATGGAGACCAAAAGAAAATCCGTCACGTCATGTATAACTGTTCAGCGGCAAGACCTACCCTTGAAGGAGAAACTAATGAAGAATCAAGAGAAGTTCAACCAGAAACCTTATCTATTCAAGCAAGACCACTTCCAAATGGAAATGTAAAGGCTAGAACAGGTGAAGAAACTACGAAGGAAACTTACGATGGTTGGTATAAGTCAGTCTATATGCCAACAGAAACTACAGTAACACCTTCAAGAGCAAGTGTTGGAGGTAAATAAATATGGCACTAACCAAGAAAATTCAAATTGATGGGAAAGATGTTGTTTTCCGTGCATCAGCAGCTATCCCAAGAATCTATAGACTTAAATTTGGAAGAGATATCTTCAAAGACTTAATGGAACTTGAAAAGTCCATGAAGAAAAATGATGAAGATAAATCTAATCTAGATATAGGTTCATTAGAACTATTTGAAAATATAGCCTATGTAATGGCAAAGCATGGAGATAAATCTGTTCCTGATAGTCCAGAAGAATGGTTGGATAATTTCTCAACCTTTTCAATTTATCAAATTCTACCTCAGCTAATTGAGTTATGGGGACTTAATATAAAATCGGAAGAAGTTCCTAAAAAAAAGTAAGACCAACAGAAAGACCAATGACTACAGCATTATTCCTATTAAGGGCAGTAGAATTAGGTCTTTCTGTTTCTGATTTATCTCTACTAACAATTGGACTTGTAAATGATATGTTCACAGAAAAGAATAACGATGAATATAAATACAAAGAAGTAGCTACGCAAGAAGATTATGATAAGTTTTAATCTTCAAGCTTAGCTACTCTTTTTTCAGCATCTTTATAGACTTTGGATTCGGCTCTTGCACCGATAATAATGACAAGAACTTCGTCATCTGATTTTTCCAATTTATAAACGATCCTAAGACCTGAACTCTTAAGTTTAATTTTCATAAGACCAGCAAGCTTAGAATCAGAAAGGTTAGAAAGAGGCTTGCCATAGCCACCTTCAGTATTAGGAAGAGGATTTATTAAGATCCTCTTAAGTGCTTTATCGACAATTTTTCTTTGAGATCCATCTAAGGCTTTATAGTCTTGGATGGCTTCTTTTATAAAGGATAGTTTATAGTTCATTCGATTTCGTCCTCATCAAGAGGAGAGACTTCATTTAAATCGATATGGAAGGCTTCTTCAAATTCATCTTGAGAAATTAAATCGGATTTATCCATTGATGACATCCTTGTATTGGCAAGCATAAGATCTCTTGCATCTTCGAGCTCATCAATGAGTTTCGTATATTCATCAGGGGAAACAAGAATGCACTCAGGAGTGTTGTTCTTTAATACGACCTTAGAACCATTCACTTTGACATCATCGAAAATACGTCCAGCTAGGCCTCGATTGAATTCAGAAATGGATACAGTCTTATTGGATAATTCTTTTACAAAATTCATACTTATCACCTCAAGATAAGTATAGCAGAAATTGATAAAAACATCAATAAAAACACTGATAAATATATCTCTAAAG
>NZ_JBBKBD010000020.1:0-37161 GCF_037890055.1 Lagierella sp. ICN-221743
CGATACCCTGTCAGCTTCAGCAGCCATGACACCTTCCATATCAGTCCTGATTTTCTTGACTGCTGTTGTGTCTGTAGATACTTGCCTTTGCTTTCTGTCTATATCACTTTTAATCACTTCTTGCTTTTTTAGACTTTCTTGGTAGGCTTTTTCTTGGGTATCGACACGTTCAAGTGCCTTTTCAAGTTTGGTAAAATCGACTACTAAGTCCTTGCCAGTTGCTCCACCGTTGCATAAAGATTTTGTTACATCTGATATATAAGTATTGGATTGAATTAGTTTGTCTGCACCTTGGTATAAAGCTAATTGAAATTCAACTTTACCCATTTTCCCAAGCATATCAGTTGAAAAAAAGACCTGATATTTATCATCAATAACCTTTGCGACTGTATAATAAGTCTTGGTAGGGTCATTTAGATTTGTACCAAATAATTTTAAGGTTATATTTGAATTTGGTGCAATCACTTCTCCACTATTGGATACTAATTCAACGTTAAAACCTCTAGTCTTTGTATCTCCTTGAACTAGTTGAATATCGTCTAGTTCTCCAGTATCAAAATTCAAGGTTATATCTTTTAGACCTAATTCGTTCAAATCTTTCATATTTACCTCCATAAAAAAGAGGGTAAGCAATTAAGCTTATCCCTCAATTTCTTTTTCAATTTCTTCAACTGGAACATTTAACATTTCTGCGATTTTTGCTTTAACTAAGTCGTGTAAATTGAAATTATTTCCAATTTGACTTAATTTTATCTTGCCTGTTAAAACTTGTTCTGCTAAAAATATAACTAACATTTTATTCACCTGCCTTTCCTCCTTCTGTAACTGTATCAATATTAGTATCAGTATCTTCTGAATTTTGTTTTTCAATATTTTCATTTATTACACCTGTACCACCCGACATCATCAAGGTTAATTCTAAAAGCATAGATTCTATATTATTCATTTTTTTATCAAAACTTTCTTGTAAAGCAACTATTCCTAAGTTTTCATTATCTTTAGTTTTGAATAAATCTCCTAGCTTTATAAGGATTAATTCTTGTAATGTGCCTTTTTGATAACATACATCAAATTCGTGTTTATCAACTATCAAGTTTCCAGAAAAGTAAATACCGTCCTGTACTTCTTGACACTCAAAGCCAATTCCAACTTTATTGTCTGGTGCGTTGAAATTAATTCCCATTGTTTTTATATTTAGCATTTATCCTTTAATCTCCTTTCCTCCGACAAATAACCTACCAATATATACTCCGTCACTTCTTATCGCAATAGAAGGTGATGAACCTGCGTGAGGACGATATAAATATGTTCCGTTACCGTCCTGTGCTATCATTGAACCGTCTGCTCCATGTAAACCACCAGAATTTAATTCATAAGTGTACCAACCTTTAGCTGCAATTGTTCCATAAACATCAAATTGCGTTCTACCGTCTCTGTCAATCATTTTTATGTTAGGACCATTAAACGAAAATCCTTGACTGTCCATATAGGCGTTACCACGATTGATATTAGCAGATGATATTGTGCCACCAACAACCATATTTCCACTAACGTTAAAGCTTCCACGAACTTCTGTATTTCCGTCTAAATATATATTTCTTGATGCTATTTTTAAATATTCAGGACAAGCATTAATTTGAGTTATTAATTTATCTTTATCAGCTTTTGAGTTTAAATCCGATGTGTCAGCTTTACTACTTATAGTTATGTTTAAACCGTCGACTGATTTTTCAATTTCCATTAATTTTTTATTATTCTTGCTTGTCTGCCCAGTATTTTCATCAATCTTTATTTCGTTTTCTTCAAATCGTTCAGTAACTTTTTTGTCCGTTTGTTCTATAGTTGTTTTGAACTCATTTATTGAATTTTCAACACCTTTTTCTAAAGTTTGAACTTGCGATTTTACACTTTCTTTTGTTACTTCAAATAATGCTTCAGTATTTGTCCAATAATCATCTAAATTTTCTTGTAAATTCTTTTCATCAGTTTTTAAGTCTTTAATTTTATTTCCAAGTACAATTTCATTTAATTCTTGCTTATGTGGATATCTAGTTAATTCTACAATCCTGAATTTTTCTTTAAATCCATTTTTATCAAGTAAATAAACAAAATCTCCTATCTCATAACTAAAGCTTTCATAGCCTGATATTTGCGATAAATCAATTACATTAATTTCATAGCTTTTATAAGGTTGTGACAAAATATCTAACTTCTTTTTTGCATCGTTTTTAAGATTATAAACATTTGTATAACGATTATCTTCCCAATAGTAGGTTATTATTTTATTGCTGTAGCTATAATTTTCTAAGTAGTTTTTACCATTATTTACTGCAGCGATTGTTAATCCGTCATTCCCAATTGGTATAATCCGAGTGGCAAAATCAAAGCTATCAATATTCGCATACTTCTTTTTTAAGTTTAATTCTTCAGTAAAATATTGTCCTTTATCCTTTGATAATTCAGGTGCAAGGGTTATTGTTTTATTAATTGTATTTATGCGATATTCAAGGTCAAAAGTCTTAATTATCTTTTCAAAGATTTTAAATGTTGATAAGTGATTGCCTGTAACTGTTCTTTGCATTCTTACATCACAATTTATAGTCCAGCCACTACCAAATAAATCTTCAAGCATATATTTAGGTGTCTTTGTTACATAGGATTTGTTAATGTGAAATTCATCAAATTTTTCATCATGCTGTATTGCTCCAACTTTATAACAATCTGATTGTTCGTTGATTTCTTTGATTAGATATTTTTCGTTATTTGTATCAACAATACCTTCAACTTCAAAGACATCAATGCTAATTTTAGGTATTTCCATAGTCATATAATCAAGCTCTTTTATCGACTGTTTGATTTGAAAATTTCTATATGAATTAAAAAGTGATGTTAAATTTTCATTTCTATCTTTAATCTTAAATGCCATTACATCACCTTAACCCTATATTCAATTTCAGTTTTAAAAGTACCACTTCCAGCAACCTCTATTGTTGTATCATTTTTTAGTTTTGGAAATTCGTAAAAATCAATATTATTAATATCTCCGTTGATTAATCCATTTGTTCCGTTGATTGATATTTCACCATTCAATCTTTTAATTTTAATTGGAACTTTAGTTAATCCCGATATTGTAATATTGCTTCCAGTACCTGTTAATTTAAGAATTACTGGACATTCTGAGACCTCATTTAAGACAATTCTTTTCTTCTTATCTATTTCAAATTTATAGCTTCCCACCTTATAAGCTTCACATTTTCCAATTACTGAAATAACTTCATAGCCTAAGTAAGTATCTATAATTTCATCAAATAAAAATTGTCCTTCATAAACTCTTCCGTCGCCAACATTTAAGCGACATAATTCTAAATCAGTTAATAGCCTTGATTTGTTAGTTTCGATTGTTTTTCTATTTCCTTGAAATTCAATATTCAATCTTACTTTTTTGAAACCTTGTTTCTTTTCTCCATATATTGCAATTCCATTATCAGTTTTAAAAATATCTCTTTCTATTTCTGCACTTGTAATTTGTATAGGGTGAAGGAGATAAGCCCTATACTTTTTTAAATTCAATCCATTTATTGTTTTCATGCTATCTCCTTTTATCCCTTGAAATTTCTTTACTTACAAAAGGACTTACGGATTCACCGACTGCCCTTCCGTCTAACTCTACAACTGTTCTTATTTCACCATTTCCAATAGTTACATTCATCGAACCGTCAGCGTTTAATTTAGCCGAACTTGTATAGTTAAATCCTAGTACATTTCCTATGAGATTAGTTTCTAAATCAACTTCTCCTTTTGCTTTATCAATTAAATTTTCCATTAGATTTTTAGATGATTTTTCAACTAATTTAGAACCTTTATCAATACCTACGCTTGTACCAGCTGGTAGTTGGTAACCGATTTCTTTTTCCCATATTTTAGATGGTGAGTGAATTGCAGCAGCTCTTTTTGCAGCACTTACAGCATTTCGCATAATATTTACTGCCGAACTTATAACTGCAGACCTACCTGATGAAATACCCGATGCCAAGCCATAACTTAAATTCCTACCAGCAGAAACGAATTGTCCTCTAAAAGAATTTACTGTACTAACTGATGAACGACACATATTGCTAATTGCAGATTGTGCCTTGTTTGCTCCTGATGTAACAGAAGTTACAAAAGAATTCATCATTTGAGTAGTAGTTCTTGTCATGGTATTTGACATATTAGTGATGTTTTTATTTACGTCATTTACAAGTTTTGTAAAGTTTCTATTAGCTTCTGTAATTCCTCTGCTTATTTCTCTACCAAAATTATTCATCATTTGAGTAGATGCTTGACTAACTTTATTTCCCATTTGAGTTATTTGATTAGCCACGTTATTACTCATTTGAGATACTGTAGAATTTACTTTATTAGCTCCTGATGATACCGAGTTGTTAAATCCGTTCATCATGCTATCAGCAGATGATTTTACTTTGTTTGATGTATTAGTTACAGATGTTTCAATTCCAGAACCTAATTTATTTATGCTTGATGTAACTTGTCCAGATCCTGAATTTATTCCTGAACTTATTTCTTCAGGTATTTTTTTACCTTGTGAGTTAAATTCAGTCGTTTTACTATCTAAGGCTGTTTTACCACTATCAGCAACTTCAGTAACTGCATTGGCGACATTTGCTCCACCTTCTGTTATTCCTTGGGAGTAGCCTTCAATATTATCACGACCTGATTGCATCATTTCATCTTTTTGTTGAGATAAAAATTCAGTTGTAGGTGCGTGAATTGATTGCTCTAACATTCCTTGCAAGCCACCACTTGCTTCTTGTTGACCCATTAAAAATGCTTCTACATTTGTAAATCCCTTTTCTCTTAAAAGGTCAGCCATATCAGATGCTTCAAGTCCTGCATCAGCCATTTGTTGATAAGCTTCTTCAATCGTTCCTGATTCTGATGTAATACCACTTGCGTGACCGTCAACGTTTACTAAGCCTATATCATAAAGTTTTTGCATCGCTTCAACTTCTGATAATCCAGCTTCTCTAAGATTGCTATAGATTTCTTTTACTTTTTCCAAACCTATTTGTGAACCTTGTCCGAAGGCTTCAACGTTCAACATACCTTTTTCATTAAATAAATCTAAGGCTTGTAATTCAGTCGCTCCTGCATCTCTAAGCATTTGAAACTTGCCTATAATTTCAGGAGTTCCTGCATCTACCCCTTGACCGTAAGCCGATGTGTTTGATGCTCCAAGGCTAAACAATTCTTCTACTGCTTCAAGTGATGTTAAACCTTGTTCTTTTAAAGATTGGTATAAATCAATTAAAGTTTCACCGTTTTCATTTACACCATTTTTATAGCCTTCGATATTTAAGCCACCAAGTTCAATTAATTCTTCAACTGCTTCAAGTTCATCAAGACCTCTCATTTTTAATTCTAAAAAGGCTTGTCCTACACCGTCAGCAGATTGCATTATTGCTTGGATATATGCATCAGTATCAGCTTGTCCTGCTTCGTTAATTATTGTTCTTGCTTCACTATCAGAAAATCCTGCTTCAATTAGTTGTCTATATGCATCTACTAAATCAGTAGTGCCTGCGTGAACTCCGTCAATTATTCCGTCAACTAAATTACTTCCGTATTGGGATGTTTCAGTTTCAGATACAGCTTCATCAATACCAGATGAAATGGTGTCTTTTGCATCGTCTTTAAAAGACGGTTTTTCGCCTTTAATTCCTTCAGCTATACCTTTTACTAAACCTTTACCTGCTTCAAGTAGTTTTCCCGGGAAAGACCAAATTCCAGTAACTAAAGCTTTTACAATTTTCCCTGCAACTTTTGGTATTAGTTTAATTCCGTTGGCAATTCCTTTAACTACCATTCCAATTAAACGTCCACCAGCTTGAAATAATTTTCCGACATCTATATTTAAAGCGTTTACTAAGGTGGCTATAATAACAACTGCTGCAGCTGCTATTCCGATTGGATTTGATAAAACACCTGCTAAAATCCCAATTAATTTAGTTCCAACAGCGACTAATTTTCCACCACCTGCTAAAAGCTTGCCAGCAAATTCAGCTATCAGCATTCCACCACTTGTACCAAGTAGTTTCCCACCAGTTCCTTTTATTGCCGATACCATAGGAACAAGTAACTTTCCACCAACTCCTGATAAGATTTTTCCATTACTCATTAAACTTTTTCCAAAGGTTGAAATTAATTTATTTCCTGCCTTTGATAAAAGTCCAGAATTAGATAATAGAGAAGTTGATATATTACTTACTAAACTTTTTCCTACAGTTGCACCTTTCCAAGCTAACCATAATTTAGTAAATGCCGATAATATTTCAGGAACAGCTTTTGCAAGTTCTCCCCTAGCGTTCCATAAACCTTCAGCAATTGATTTTATTAATCTAACTCCTACATCTAAAAGTTGAGATGCATTTTCATTAAAAGACCTTGCGAGGTTTCCTATGATTTCAACAACTCTTGGTATTAAAGACGGTGCAGCTTGTATTAAGCCTTCGCCAATTTTTAAAATTAATTTAGCTCCTGCATCTACAAGTTTTACTCCAGCGTTTAAAATCCCAATACTTAATGTAGATATTATATTGACTGCCGAGCTTGCAATTTGGTCGCTTGATTGCATTATTCCGTCAATCAAACTTGAAATTATTTGAACTCCAATATCTATGAATTTAGGTAGTTGTGAAGCTAAATTAGTTACAGCATCAGCCATCATTTCGCCTATTAATTTAGGTACACTTGCTAAATCTTTATTTAAAGCAGTATTTAATTTAGATAGATATCCTGTAACGTTTTGAACAACCGTTCTCATAGGAGTATCAATATTCTCATATAAAGATATTCCAACACCTTCAAGAGCCGACATCATTATTACTAAGTCGCCCTTTAAGTTGTCATTCATAACATTTGCCATATTTTCAGCAGCACCTGCCGAATTATCTATAGCTTTTGCAAGTTTGTTAAAGTCTTCATCAGATGAATCTATAATTGCAAGCATACCTGACATTGCTTGCTTTCCGAATATTGTTTGTGCAAAGGCAGCTTTTTCTGCATCAGTAAGTCCATTAAAACTACTTCTTAATTCAGTTAGCACTTGTCCGAGAGGTTTAGCTGTACCGTCGACATTAAACATTTCGATGCCTAGTTCAAACATCGCATCTTTAACTTTACCTGTTGGGTCAGCCATTCTTGTCAATGCACTTCTTAAAGTAGTACCAGCTTGAGATGCTTTAATACCTGCATTTGCCATTACACCAAGTGCCAAGGCTGTATCTTCAACAGAATAACCTAAAGTACCTGCAATTGGAGCAACGTATTTAAAAGACTCACCAAGCATTGATACATTTGTATTTGAGTTAGAAGATGCAGCAGCTAAAACGTCAGCAAATCTTCCAGCTTCGTTAGCTTTCATTCCAAAAGCTGTCATTGCATCCGTAACAATATCAGAAACAGTCGCTAAACTTTCACCACTTGCAGCAGCCAAGTTCATTACACCGTCAAGACCACCAAGCATTTCTTCAGTTTTCCAACCTGCCATTGCCATGTATTTCAAAGCTTCTGCAGATTCAGTCGCAGAGAATTTTGTTTTAGAACCCATTTCTTTTGCTTTATCAGTAAGCCTGTTTAAATCGTCGCCTGTAGCACCTGATATTGCCTGAACTTCAGACATTCCAGCTTGAAAATCCATTCCAGCCTTTAATGAGTATGCTCCAAATCCAGCGACTGCTGTGCTTGCAAGTCCAATTCCTTTAGCTAAACCTGCACCGACTTTTCCCATTTTAGAACTTAAACTTGATAATCCTTTAGAAAATCCCGATTCGTCTATTTTGGTATCAAAAATTAAAGAGCCATCAGCCATATTAACCTCCTTTCATAGTTAGTTATATGGCTCAACGGCTCTCAATCTTAATCTCTATTACATTTTTACATTTTTTACATTTTATATACACTTTCTCACTTTTTGCGTTTTCTTCATATTTTAATATTTTTTGTCCACATATAGGACACCTATACCATTTTTCCATTACATCATAAATCCCTTAAACAACGATTCAGCAAAGTCCGTTTCTTTTTCTTCCTCTGTACGATTATCAGGTAAAGCAAATATTTTCTTTTTTTCTCTGTAAAATCTTTGTTCTTCTTTACTCATTTTTGATGTTATTTTCATTCCCCTATATCCCATAATCTTAACCATAATAGAGTCTTCTGGTAGTCCTTGAAATAAAGCTTTAAATTTCCACCAGTGCATTTTTACAGTAGTTAAATCAATGTTATATGCTCTATAAAAAGATGAAAATATATAATCATTATCGTATTCATAAGAATAGATTTGTTTTACTTTTTCGTCGTTATTCTTACCTTTATTTTCTATATCTTTCTTTGCATAAAAGTTTATTATCTCTTTTATTAGTATTTCAGGATTGTATTTTCCTAATCTCTCATAAGGAGGTTTAATTGTTAATCTAATCATTTCATCAATCTTTTCAATTTCGTTTAATTTGTTAGATTGCAGTAACAACTCAAATAAAATCCAATTCCTAAAATCCGTAAATATTTCTATTTCCCCGTTGTAAATAGTTGTTGGTAACGGGTCTATTAAAATATTAGTTTTCAAGTCCATTTAAACGATTTGAATATAGGTTTGTAACTTTATTAATTTCATTTGTTTTACTAGTCATTTCATCTGAAATAAATAAAATTACTTCAAATAATTCAGGTATAGTTAATTCTTCTTTATCGTAAACATCTTTACATATTTGAGAGTATGATCCTTCGCCTAAGATAAATTCAACTACCCCTGATAATTCATCTTTTAATTCTTTTGAATTGGATTCAGTAAATTTCTTTTTACCTGAATATTTTTCTCCAACTTCAATTAATTTTTTTGCATATTCTGGAGTAAGTACATCTACCTTGTAAACTATATCTCCGAATTGTAATTCTAATAATCCAGTATTTTTGCTTTTTTGAAATTTAACTGCCATAACTTACCCTCCTAAAAAAATAAAGGGAGATATTAAATCTCCCTGTTTTAACCTTCTGTATTTGCTTCTGTTTCTATATCAAAAGATACTGCTAAGAAGTCAGCAGCTCCTTCAACTTGTTTTGCTATACCTACTATTGCAGGACCATTCGCTTTAAATGTTCCTGAATATTGATAAGCATCTGTTCCGTCGCCTTCTGTATCAGGCACTATTGTGTGATTTCTTTTAATTGCATAGTAACCACCTTTTAAAGGCTTTGAAAAGTCTACTACTACAATATCTTCTGTTGCTTCGTCTCCCAGTTGTTCTAAGTCGAATACTTGTTGAATTCTATCATGTACTGGATTGTCTTTGTATTTATCTAGTGTAAATGATGTTGAAGATGATACCCCTGTTGTTGTAGTTCTTTCTGATTTTTCATCTACATACTTTCTTGAGTATTCTTCAGCTTCTTTTGTTGTTGGTAGTTCTGTAAATCCTTTCATTCTGTAGAAGACATTTTCTTCCCCTACAGACATAAAAGAAACTTTATCAGCTCTTAATTGCAATCCTTTAAATTCTTCTAAATTTTGAATATTTACTTTTTGGTCTGCCATTTAATCCTCCGTATAAATTAATCTCATCTGCATTTGATATTGTGATTTTTGATTATCAGCACTTATTAAAAATCCGTCGCTTATAATCTCTATTTTTATCGAATGCCTGTTATCACTTAATATAGGTAAATCCCTATTTTTGTTTTTATCTTCAATCCACGATATAAGTCTTTCAAAAAAACCTATATTTTCAAGTTGTAATATATAATCTGAATCCAAGTAGTTTCTGCTTACTAATGTAAATACTTTTTGCTTTAATGCTCCACCGTCTACATATCTTTTCACTATTGGATTTGCTGGGTCTGTATATATAGCATATTCAGGAACTTCCAAGCCTAAATAATTTACCGATAATCTTGCATCAGGATTAAGCACTTCGCACTTATCGAAAAAATCTCTAATGCTTTCTATTACTGTTTTCATTATCCTGCCCTTCCTCCTGATAAGCTTGCCATACCTTGTAATATTTCTCCTTTTTCTGCGTTTTTCATTCTTTCAAACCACTTATTACCTCTCATAGGTGCTTCATTAAAGTTTGCTGGAGTATAATACCACCTTCTTGCATATGGTGTTCTTTGATGTATAGTACCAGAACCTAAAGTTGTTAAGCCTATAGGTGAACTTTTAAGTGTACCAATTTTAAAAGGAGTGTATTTATCCATTCTTGAAATTACTTCGTTATCAACATACCTTTGAAGTTTATTCCCTTGTCCTAAGCCACGTTGTCTTGCAGGATTACCGTTGATTTTAAATTCTCTAAATTCAATCATTATTTAGCTCCTATCTTTTGGTGATATAGCCTTCCAGTTCCGAATTTATTAAAATCTATTGTCTGAACAATAAAACATTCTTCAAATTCTTCCCTTATTTCGCTAATACTTTTATAGCTTTTATTAGCTGTTCCAGATATTACTACATCACCTTTTGTAATTTTAAAGGTTACATCGTTTACATAAATTTCAATATCGTTTAATTCAGATAAAGGTCTATTTGATTGAGTTAGGTTGTAACTTCTTCTATCCTGCCAATGTACTTTACAAGTTTTAATTGGAATAAATACATCTTCTCTTCCTTTTCTTGTCTTTTGAAAAAATGTTGCAATTTTATTTGTTCGCATTTTAAAATCCTTTATACATTAATCCAGTATGTGCAAAGTATAATTTTATAATCCTATATATTTTACTTTCTTTAGCATTATATATTTGATTAAGTTCAGTAATTTGTGGAACATAGTATTCAATCTTTAAATCTCCTACAGCTTCAGATTTTATATTTTCATCTTTGTTGTCATCGTGCATTATCATATCGCTTTTAATAGCTTCAAAGCATACAATAAAACATTCTTCTATTCTGTCTTTATCTCTTTCATAATCTAGTCTTCCAAATGTGTAATAATTAATTCGACCTTCAATGTACTTTGTTAAACGATTAAAAAACTCACTGGTGACATATTCATCACCTGTGAGTTCTTTATATCTTTCATAATCCATCATGATTATTGTTGTGGATCTTCTGTTTCAGCTTCAGCTTCAGCTTCAACTTGTACTGATTGGTCTGTAATTATTCTTGCAATTGGAATTGTTTTAAGTGAAATTGTCTTGCCTTTAGGGTCTTTTACAACTTCCCAGTTTGAACCGTCTTTTAGTTCATCGTCTGTTGGAGATAAAGTCGCCATATTTTTTGCTGTGAATGAAATTCCATAAGGTGCGAAGCAATATCTATCTCTAGTATATAAAGTGTCTTCTCCACCATTTACTTTAGGGTCTCTGTCAGTTTCATAAGGCACTTTTGCTCCTACTGGTGTATATTCAATCGCTCCTGTACCAAGTACATAAGTAGTATATTTGTCACCTTGAACTGGAACGGTATCATCAATAATAACTACCCTGCCGTTTAAAGTACCAAGTGTTAAATCTCTTTCAACACCGTTTGCATCAGTAAATCTTAAATATTTAATTAAGTTTAGATTTTCAAGGTCTGTTGCAACTCTTGAGTGCATTATTGCTAATGCAAAGTTATTTTTAAGACTTCCAACTGATTTTTGTAGTGCAGTGTTTAAAGTAGTTACATCAAAATTCTTATCTTCATAAGTATGTGATGTAACGAATTCTTTATCTTTTGCTGCAGTCATTTTAAAGATACCTTCTAAGATTAAAAGTAAAGTATCTTGTTGTACATCATCCCAGTAGTCGATAATTTGAGATGCGACGTTTTCCATTTCGTCGTGTCCACCTGTAATATCATAGGCAAAGTCTTTTTCAGTCCAAGCGTTAGCTCTACCGATTACTACTCTTGTTTGCTTATAGGTTGATGTTGTTTGTGCTTGAATGTCAGTTTGACCATCATAGTTTAAAGGTTTTCCACCAATTAATCCTTTAAATGGAATTGTAACTAAGTTACCACCAGTTTGGTCTTTCATCATTTTTGCAATATTTGTGTTAGTTGTAATTGCTGGTGATTTTAGTAAAGGATTATCTCTATCTCTTTTTACTTGTTCAACATATTTGCCGAATACTTCAGCATTAAAATATTTGTTATCAAAAATTCCTGGCATATTCTACTCCTTATAATTGTCCTTTTTTGTAAGCATTTAGCATTTCATCATAGGTCATCTTTTCAGTTGATGAAGGTAGAGGATTACTACCACCTATTGAGTTGCCTGTAGGTTTAGGTTCAGTTTCAAACAAATAACTATCGCTTTCTTTTAGATTTTCAATTTGTGCTTTTATATCATCATTTAGATTTTTACTTTCTTTTAAACTATCCATATCAATTAAAGCTTTTACTGCTTTAACGTTTTTTGCTCCAGCTTTTAAGAAACTTGTATCTAGTTGATGTTCAAGCTGTAATTTTTCTAATTCTTCTTTTCTTTTACTTTCAGATTGTTCGAATTTATTTTTATAATCTTCAGCAGATTGTTTAATGCTTTCTATATCCATATCTTTAAAGTCTTCGATTTGTTGATTTGCATTATTAACTTGTTCCTGCAATGTTTCTTTTTCACTTTCTAATGTGGATTTTTCTTGCTTTAAACTTTCTACTTCCGTCTTATAATTTTCTATATCCAGTCCGTTTAATCTGTGTACTGCTGTAATTTGTTCGTCCGATAAACCTAATGCTTTTAATTCTTC
This sequence comes from Lagierella sp. ICN-221743, assembly GCF_037890055.1. Classification (NCBI taxonomy): domain Bacteria; kingdom Bacillati; phylum Bacillota; class Tissierellia; order Tissierellales; family Peptoniphilaceae; genus Lagierella; species Lagierella sp. ICN-221743. Next base: position 12,724 of record NZ_JBBKBD010000020.1, read on the forward strand.
TGTTTTCATTTCTTTACTCCTTTTTAACTAAGCTTTTTAGGACGTCGCTTTGTCCTGTTATTTTCGTTTTAAGTACGATAACTAAAAAGAACAGTTTTAAGACATGTTCAGGTCTGTTCCTAAGGTTGCGAAATTCCTTGTAGGTATTTAAACGTGCGATAAAAATCACACGATTAACTCACGATTAAATTTCTTCAATCTCTTCAATTTTTTGTGTAATTTTATTTAATTCTTTTTGTTTGTTTCTGTATTTAATTTTTGATATTTGATAATTCTTTTTATCTCCTATCGTTTTAAACATTTCAGCACGATTATTATAAACTGTGCTTCTTCTCTCTAAATCTTTTTTAATTTCATTTGCTTTTGTGTAGGTTATTTCTTCGTCTTCGTATTCAATGATTTCTTCATCTAAACTTTTCAAATACTCATCATCAAACTCATTAGTTGTAATTCCTTTGAAATATGGATACCAGTTATGCCTACAGTTTGCTCCCATAAATCCGTCGACTTCTCCATATCCGATATCATCAAGAGTTACACAATCAGGGTCATTCCCTTCAAGGTCTACAATTTCACCTTGCCAAACTGTGTGAGTTGGTCTTGCTCCTGCGTGTGCAGTTAATTTCATATATCTTTGTCCTAAATCATTAGCATTTAATAAGCTTATTTTCCCTGTTAGTTGATTTGCTGTTGTTCTTACCGTCATTTTTACAGCACTTCTAACTGTGTAATTTTTACCTAAATCTTTATAATCAATGTATCTTATACCACTGTTAGATAATTTGTTGATTAGTTGTTTATTAATTGTTTCTCTATCAACTAATCCAGATTTTAATAAAATCATATGCTTATTTAGTTCGTGCTTATAAAATTCATTTAATGTAAAAGTATCATTACCAACTACAACTCCTATAGTTTTTTTAAGGTTTTCCAAGTCTCCTTTTGTTTGCTGGATTGTAGCTTCTAAAAGGTTATTTACTTTTGCATTTTTCTTAAATTCTTGTAATTCTTTTTCAATTGCTCCATACCGTCTTATTTCGTCGTTATAGTGCATTTGTGCAGTATCGCCTATAATTCTACCTGTTTCTTCTATTATCTCGTCATATAGTCGATTAGTCTGTGAAATAAGTGTTTTATACTGTGATATATTTATATAATTCTCTTTTTCTATGCAACTGGCTATATTAATTAAAATATCCAATTCTAATTTATCAAGAACAGCTTGCAGTGGATTAGCTATGTTAAGTAAATATTTAGGAGGTAACATTTACTACTCATTTTCTATATTGTCGTAAGGTGAAGTTGTTCTATCGCTTTTGGGTGTAATATTGTCATCTACTAATCCGTATCTTTGTTCTAAATAATATTCTTTCGATATTATTCCAGCCGATACTTCTGCAAGCATGATTTCTTGCTCTGTTTTGCTATCAACTATCAAGCTATCATCAAAGTCAAAACTAACTTCATAATCTCCTATCTTGATGTTGAAGATATTTTCATACCAGAATTTAATTATTTCAATTAATTCTTTTAATGTTGTTTCAAGTTCGTTTTGTATATCAGTAACAGTTGCATAGCTTCTTTGTCTACTCATCAATATTTCAGTCGCTGTTTTTGCAGTTTCAGGTGACTCAGATAACGTTCCAAATGCTAAACCACAAACAGTTTCTATATTCCTAAGTATTTTATTTAAATCATTATATAAACTTATATCTCTAATTTGTGGAGAAAAGACTTCATAAAAATCGTCGCCTTTTGATTCTAGTCCTAAATCCCTATATAGACGTTGTTTACCTTTTGGCATTTCTCCTTTTGCATTTATATAGGTCACATCAGCGTGAATTGCTAATTCTGAACCTTGCATTTCCCACCTAATTCTTTGATACTGTTCGTCTGCATCTTGTATAAGTGATAAGGCTCTTGCAAAACACGATATTCCTTCATTGCTTCTTAAATCTAAGTTATTAGCTTGAGGATTTTTAAAGTATGCAAATAAAGGCTGTGACCTTTCGAATGTTTCTGTAGGTTCAATCTGTGACCATTCTTCAACACTATTTAAATTAATCAAATCGCCAAGTGTGTTTGGATTTTCAGAACGGTAAGCACTATTATTAATTGTGTACTCATCGCCATTAATAATGTGTTCTTCTAATCTTGTGTAAAATATTTCTTTATCCTTATTTGTTTTTACAACTCTATCTAAGAAAGCTATATGATTGATATTTCCAAATTGTTGATAACCAAGGATTACATACATATCAGGCGTTGATATATCAATTTCCATTTTTCCATTTTGAATGTAAGGCTTTAATATAACACCACCAAGTGCTAAACCATATTCTACAATTTTTCGTATATCTTTTATAATTCTTTGATATACATTTTCTAATTCTTCATTATCAACGTTAGTTTTTAATTCAATTGTTGTTAATCTTGCAAGTTCTGAAGGTATCGTGTAACACAATCCTAAACTCTGCTTATCTTCTATAGGCAATTCATCTAACCAGTAAGGCTCACCATGATAAGCTTGTAACCATATCTTATAGTTATTATCTATAGTTGATTGCTTACTTGCTCCTAACCTTTCTTTAATTTCTTGTTCTAACATCTTTACTCCTTAAATCATAGTTAATTTTCTTATATGCTTTTCAAAACTATATTCAAAACTATCAAGGCTATCTATATCAGTAGTTCCATCATCAAGTCTTTCAGTTGAGTTTATTTTTTTAGAATCCCATACAGCTTCTTGTAGTGCATCAACAGTTGTTCTTGCTTCATCAGTAAAGTAAATTCTTTGACTTGCTAGTAAGCTATTTACTATTCTTATTCTGTCTATAATAGGTCTTTTTAAACTGTTTTTAACTTTGATATTTATATCATTTGATATCAATGTTTGAGTAAGTCCTTTTAATAAAACCTGTTCTGCAGAGTCTGCATATATAGTTGTAATAAATCCGTATTGTCTTAATACTTTTATAACGAATTTATAAAACTGTTCGTTTAATGTTTTTGGTGTATCGGGTTTGTGTGTTTCAGATGCAAGGATTATTAATTGCTTATATCCGTCAAACACTCCTGTAGCTGTAAAAGAATGTTTAGACTCATTACCTCCAAAGTCAACTCCAATATTAATTTCATTTAACATTGGAATTTTATTTAATCTATATTTATCTTTGTTATTTGCAATTAAAGGATAAATTAAACCGTCTGCAGTAACTCTTAATCCGTCAATATCTCTTTTGTACCAAACGGTATTTTTATCATACTGTGCTTTAATTGTGTTTAATCTATCTTCTGAAATTGTTGGATTATCATTAATTGTAAAGTGACCATAATTTACACTTAATACTCCCTGCTTCCCTAACTCTATGTACTTGTCTATATGTTTTTCATAGATAAAATGTTTAGGATTATCAGGGTTTAAATCCCAATATATCTTTCTGTCTTTTGCAGCAGCTGTTCTGTTAAATGCTTCCTTGATTGTATTTTCATGATGTAGATTAATTTCAGTCGCTAACCACATACCGTATGAGTTACCACGAATTGACTTAAAACTATCAGACTTTGCTCCACCAGCAAATATAACAATTTTTTCTTTATAGCCTGTATCAACACCTTTTATAATTAAGGCTTCATTTTGTCTATACTTTCCTAATCTTGATTGACCTCTAAATATATGTTCTAGCCCATAGCCGTTACTGTCGCCTACAACTAACTTTGCTTGTGCAACTGTAGGTGCAGTTACTAAGAATAACTTGTCTCTTGATTTTTTTATTTGATAAGCAAAATCATAAATATGGTCTACAGTTTTGCCCGACCTTATACTTCCTTCTGCAATATTGTATTCGTGTAGATTGCAATTTCTTATATAGTTTCTATGTTTTTCATTAAATAGATATTTAATTGTCCTTTTTTTTGATATCTCCATTTAATCATCACCATAAATGAAACTGTCTATCTCTGATAAGTCTTCTATTTCTTCGCTTATGCCTTTTATCTTTTCAATTTCAGCATATATCTTTTCAGTTCTTGCATTATCGTTTTTGATTTTAGCTTCGTTTAAATCTCCAAGACCATTTAATTCTTTTAATTCTTTTATTGCATTAATAAAGGCAGAGCTGTTCGCCTGCCTAAATCCTTTTTTTTGAATATCTTTTTGTGCTTCTTGAATTATCCAAATTAAACCTTTTTCTGCATCTTCTCTTTTCCATAATCTTTTTTCTGTGTGTTTTATATCTTCTTGTTTTTTTAATTCACTATACCTTGTAAAAACCTTGTCGTCTTTAAACAACTTGCTTGCTCTGCTATCTATAGTCGAATCTTTCCATTTTTTGCTTTTAGGGTATGCAATTCTGTATGCTTGCCTTTGAGATTTTCCATTTAATAATTCTTGCACATATATCTCTTGTCTGTCTGTAAGCATACCTCCTTTCCCCCTAACTATCTTTATATCTTGTTATTAGCTTTATTAATCCTTTCTCTGCACCTTTTAAATCTCCATTAATAGCTTGACCTCTTAATGTTTTTATATGATTTTTAGGTATAATATTTTTGTAGTTTTTTAACTCTTTTATAAATAAATTAATATTATCCAATTTTCTTTGCTGTTCCTCCAGTTAAATTCTCCCACCTATTTATAATGACATCACAATATTTAGGGTCTAGTTCCATTAAATAACTTTCCCTATCATTTTGTTCACAAGCTATTAATGTTGTTCCACTTCCTCCAAATAGGTCGAGTACCTTATCTCCTGGATTTGTGTTGTTTTGTATCTGGTAGTCAAGTAATTTAACAGGTTTCATTGTAGGATGCTCTGCATTTCTGTTTGGTCTATCAAAATCTAATATCGTAGTTTGTCTTCTATCGCTCGCCCACAAATGTGCTGCTCCATCTTTCCAACCGTATAAACACGGTTCATGCTTCCAATGATAATCTTGTCTTCCCATAACCATTGAGTTTTTATTCCATATTAAACACTGTCTTATTTGCCATCCCACATCGTTACAAGCCCCTCTAAAAGCGTATCCTTCCGAGTCTGCGTGCCAGATGTAGAACACCCCCCCCCCGATTTCAATACCGTGTCTGCAGCATAAAAGGCATTTTTAAGAAACTCCCTAAAATCATCATCTTCCATTTTGTCGTTTTGTATTTTTAAAGCATCTTCGGTTTTGCCTTCATAATCAACATTATATGGTGGGTCAGTTATTAATATGTCCATAAGATCTCCATTTGTTAGTCTTAATACATCTTCCTCTTTTGTGCTGTCCCCACACATTAAAAAATGTCTTCCTAATTTATATATATCGCCGAATTTAGTTCTCGGCTCTTCCGGAGGATTAATATCGAAATCTTCGTCTTCTTGTACTTCATAGGATTTAACTTCAATATCTTCAAATCCAAATTTTTCCATGTCGAAATTTATTTCTTCTAATTCAAACAATTCAGATTCTAATAATTCAAAATTCCACTCTGCTAATTCAGATACTTTATTATCTACAATCCTGAAAGCTTTTACCTGTTCGTCGGATAAATCGTCTGCTTTTATTGTAGGTATCTTTGATAATCCTAATTCTTTAGCTGCCTTTAATCTTGTGTGACCTGCAATAATAACATTATCTTTATCTATAATAATTGGTACTTTAAATCCAAATTCTTTAATTGAATTTTTTACCATTTCAACTGCTTCATCATTAAATCGTGGATTATTTTCATAAGGTTTTAATTCCTCAATATCCAAATATTTAATATTTACTTCTTCCATGCTTCCCTCCCGAAATAAAAAAGGGACACGTAAACGTATCCCAATTCGATGAAATTCTTTAAAATCTCATACCACTACACAATACTATTATACCACATTTCAAGGTATTATCAACTCTGATATACGTTTTTGTAGTTTTTTTCTATAAGATTTAAGGCATTTTTATGGATTGCAAACGAATGTTGACTTGAATATCCCGTTTCGTCGCATATTTGATACCACTCCAAGCCTTCCATATACCTTAACTCAATAATCAATTTTTCTTTTATATTTAAACTCTTGAGTAAGTCTTTTATTAAATTCATAGATTGTACAGTATCAGCTTTTTGTGCTTTGATTTTATCTTCAAGTTCCATTTTTGCCACTACATAATCTTCTATCTTTGAACCTGTTTTTCTGCTTGTTTGTACTCTATCATCACTACTATATACTGGTGGTAAAGTTGTACCTATTTCTTCAATATCTTTTAACTGCCTTGTGTATGAATTAATTAATTTCCTTTTAAAGTATAAATCTTTTAATTCCTGCCTTATATCCATATAATCACTCCTAGAACGGAACATCATCATTTTCTAAAGGAAAGGCATCTCCACCTAATCCAAAGTCTTCTTCTGGAAAATCTTGACTAGTATTTTGATTTCTTTGATTGTAATTTGAATTGTTTTGCTTTTTATTATTTCCTGCATTTGCTATAAAATGTATTCTATCAGCAATTACATCAGTTCTAAATATTCTATTACCGTCTTGATTATCATATGAACTTGTTTGTATTCTTCCAGTTACTCCTAATTGCTGTCCTTTTGCAATATAATTTGTAATTAGTTCTGCAGTTTTTCCAAATGCTATGATTGGAATGAAGTCTGCTGTAGGTTGCCCTTTGCTTTCTGCATCTGCTTTTTTGTCTTTTGATAACCCTCTATCTACAGCTAAGGTAAACCTGCATACTGCCATTCCACTTTGTGTATGTCTTGTTTCAGGATCTTTTGTTAATCTTCCAATTAAATTTACTGAATTCATTATTCTTCCTCCTCATCAAACATATCAATTTGATTGCTTTTTACTTTTTCCAAAACAACCACATTATCATCAAGTTTGAACTCCATATCCTTGTATGCATCTCCACCGTCTAAGCTTGATTTCTTTTGTAAGTTAGTAACTATCTTGTAGTTAAAAGCTGGCATTTTATAAGCTGTTTCTTCTTTTTGCTCATACATAGTTCCTATTTTCAACTTAAGGGTTATATCGCCTTGCTCAAATTCTCCAGCAGCTATTTTTTTAGCAACATGGATAATTGATGCGTCTAGACTTGTTTGCATTTCTTCAAATTTTTCATCTCGTAAACTAAATATCCTCATTATTTCCTCCTTAAATCACTTTCTTTTATAAATTGTCCGTTAACAGTCTTTCCTTTTCTATCTTTGATTTTGTTATAAGCACTCTCTAAACAACTCATAGGGTCAATATCTAATTGTTTGCATAGGATAATTAAAGTAACAAATATATCGCCCATTTCCAGTTTAAGTTTTCGTTCAAGGTCAAGACATATTTGATGTTCTTTAAATTCTCGATTATAAAATAACTTGAAAAAATCAAATTCCGTCTTGAACTCAAACACCTCTTCTATAAACTTCATAAATTGCTTATCTGCATTTTTTTCATATAGTAAATCTTTCTCGTCTGCCCACGCTAAAACTTTTTCTTGTAATTCTTTTAGTTCCATTTTTTAGTCCTCCTCAATTTCATAATCAAAGTCTACAACTTCGCCCCATTCGCTTCTTCCGTCATCTATCAAAAGCATCCAATTTATCTCTTTGTTTAAATCTGGTATAAACCTATCCTTTTTTAAATTATCTTTCATATTGTCAAACTCTTCTTTTGTAACTTCCATTTCACATTGATATCTAAAATCCAATATTAACTTCATTTTTAGTCCTCCTGTTTATGCTCTTTAATTGTTTTTTCAACTTCTAGCAACTTTTCTGAAATTACAATCCTACATCTGTTTATTTTGTCCTTATTGCAATTGTAATAAATGATATAGTCTTTTTCGGTTTTACCAATCTTTTCAACTTCTTTTTCAATATCATTAAGAAAGTCTTTGCATATAAGAATATTGTTTAGTAGTTTTTCTTTAATCATTTTTAAAGTCCTCCGTTATAAGTGTCTATAATGTTTAATACTCCTTCTTTTATTCTTTCGGAAATAAATTCTATAAACTCTTCCCTATCAACTAGGTCATATTTAATGTCTTTTTTTTCGTCAACAATCATAGTTTGTGTTGCAAACCCGATATTGTCTCTAACTGTAATATCCCAACAACTTATAATCCAGTCTCTTAAATCTTCACTCGGACTAGATATACATACTCTAGGAGTTAGTTTTTCATCATCTATTACTTTTACACAAAAATTTCTATATTTTTTTGGCATAGTTGACTCTCCAAGTTCAAATTTTATTCTTTTTCTACTAATCAAATCTTCAAAGTCAATCATTAGTTATTTCTCCTCGTTGTATGTTTTTATTAATTTCTGCATTAATTCTTCACAATATCTTTTTGTTCGTACTTCGTTGTCTTCTAATTTTACTTGTTGACAACTAACACTAAACACTAAATACACAATATCTTTTCCAGTTAATGTTAAATCATATTCTGCTTCCATCTTCTCATCATCAAGCGATAATCTTTTTTCAACCATGTTTTAATCCTCCTCGTCATCGTCAAAGTATAAATAACTTTCGTTTTCAATATCGTGCATCTGTTTTAATCCACTTAGGTAAAAATTTAACTCGTGATTTGTAATGTTTTCAAAATTTAATCCAATTACTTCCTCAATAATTTTTACTTCTTTTGAATTTTTGTCAATGTAATAATCACCGTCTAAACAATTTTCTACTGCTTCAATAAATTGTTTATAAGTTATTTTCATCTCTTTATCCTTTCCTCATAAGTCTTTTGTAGGTTCAACCATGTTTTATAATCTACCTTTGTTACACGTTCTAGTTTTAAAGCTAAGTCTTTATTTACTGGTATTTCTTCATTAACTAACTTGTCTATAACTTCTACATCTACTCCCGCTCTTTTAGCAAAATCAGCGTTAGTTATTCCAACTTCTTTGATAACATCTTTTATATAACTTCCTACATGAAATGGGATTTTATTAGTCACCTTTACTACCCCTAAAAAATCAAATTCCCCAATTTATTAACAACCCAATAAGCTAACATCATCACAACTACATAAGCTATATATTTTATAAATTCTTTCATCACTAGTCCTTTTCTATTTCAAAGCTACATGATTTCATAAAATCTTCTGCTTCTACCACTAAGTCGTCTATGCTATATCCATATTCATAATCACTTAGTAAGTTTCTAGCTACTTCTATTGCATCTTCTAATCTCACTACTTTTAATTTTTCTGCCATTTTAATCCTCCAATATCCTCCTATTTTACATATATATCGCTACTACCCTTTTTAATAATACGAACATTATTAATATTAATATTAATAAAAGGCACCCTGGATATTTATCTATAACCCAGCTAAACAACATCAATATAAGTATATAAACTATACACTCTATAATAGTTTCCACGCTTTTACCCCTCTAAAATCCAATCCAAATAAACCCTACACTTTTTATAATCTTCCAATCCGTTCTTTTTTTCTGCACGTATTAAGTATTTAAGACAATTACCTATGCAAAAACTCTTAAATCCGTCTTTACCAAGAACAGCCTTAACTACATCTATACTCTCTATATTTAGTCCGTCTAGCTTATAGTGTTTAGGTTGTTTTATTTCATCTTTACAAGTGCAATCTTCACATTCATTACAACAATTACACTCTGTATCTTCTTTATTTTCTATAACTTTATCTCTGAAAAGTAAACCAACTAAATTAAAATCCTGTGTACTTGCATAGTCTATCGCACCTATACATTGACGACCTATTAAATTTTCTAAATTTATTTCGTTTTCCATATTAAAACCCCCTTTTAAATAGTTTGTCCATAAAATATAATTGGTCCTTAATAGCTTCTTGCAAAACCCTTATATATTCTTCATCTTCTTTACTTAAATTTTCTTTAGGTATATATTTTTCTAACTCTTTAGCATACTTAATAATATCTAAAACACTATCATTCAAATTATCTTTTTTATATACTTTTTCTCTCAAATCATCTTTAAGGTCTATTATTAGTCCAATGAACGCCACTATATAAATACTTATAAGAAATACTGTAATTGTTACACAAAAAATAGTTTCAATCATATATCAACTACCTCTTGTAATTGCTCTAATATCCATTCAACCCCGTCATTGAAACCAATTGCTTCAGTACATAATCTTAAATAGTTAGGGTCTTCCGTTTCTTTAAATCGTGCAAAATTCATTACTATATCTTTACTTTTTTCATCTACCTTTTTTAAAACAATATCTGTAAATTCTTCCTTATTCATCTAACACCTCTATATTGTTGTATTTAATTTTCATAAAATATTCATTTAAATCAAAGTTATCAATAATTATTTTTGTTCTTGCTTCTTTCATTGCTAAGTCTACGTCTAAAGCTTTAATAACTATTTCTTTGTTTACTTCTCTAGTTATTTCTTTTGTTTTAATATCTTCAAAAGTCGCTGTTACATCAAGTTTAAAAGTCTTATCATAGTATTTCAATTCACTTGCATATTGAATTATTTTGTCTAAGAATATTTCTTTTGAGAGTTCTATATATTCTTCGTCATCATAGTATTTCTTTAAATCCTCTATCAGTTCAAACATGCAATCTAAGGTGTAATATCCTGTAAATAAATAGTTCAGTAGTCTTTGTAAAGCATATATATCTTCCATTGTAAATATTAATTTGTCATAATCTCCACATGTTTCATAATATAAGTCGTCATCTGGTATTTCTTTATCTGATACATAAAGTCCACCCAAGTGACTTTCATAGATATATGCTTTTTTATCGTCTGTGTTTTTAGTCATCTTCTACCTCTATCTTGTCAAACATGTTTAAATCTACATCATGTTTTTTAGCTACTTCTTGTATTTCCTTGTCTGTAAATTCACATACATAATCTTTACATTGCAAGTTATTTTCTAATCGTATAAAATCGCCATCTTCTTCGTCTGTAACCAAGTTTAAATAGCAATTCTCAATATCTAATGGAACTGGTGCAGAATCTGTAATCCACATATTTTTTTTCTTTTAACCTATATTGATATTTCTTTTCTTCCGTTCTAAGTTCTAAGGGTGTTCTTACAAATTTTACAAATAGGTTTAATAAATCATCTTTTAACCCATGTGGTAGATTAAAAAAGTAGAACATATCTGTGTTTATAGTGTGCATTTGTTTAATTCCTAACATGGCTACCGTATTACATGTTTCATTTTTGCATTTGTCTATAAAAATATAACTTAGTTCTTCTTTAATTCTTAAATTAACGTTATATAATCTTCCTAAGTTTTGTACTTCTTATTTTAATTCATCAATTCTCATGTTTTATCCCTTTCTTTTTTTATGCATAACCACAAGTTGTTCCAATTAGCCTAATATAATCATTTGCCCCTGCTTCATTTCCATACCTATAAACAAATCCTTTTAAAGGCTGCTCGGCTATAATGGTAATTACACCTTTTTTGTAACCCATTTCTTTTGCTGTATCTAAGATAAATTGAAATGTTTTTTCTTCTTCATCTTCGAATATAAATATCGTTTTAGCTTTGTCATCAAAGGCTATAGTTAATATATCCACGTATCCCAATGATTTTTCTAGTGGTATTTTTTCTCTAAACATTTTTCCTCCTATTTTTTAGCATCTAAAACTATTTCCAACAATTCTTCGTAAATTTCAATCGTGTATAAAATTATCGCTTTTTGAAATTCACTTTTAGGATTAACCAACTTCTTCACTAATTTGTCAATTCTCTTTTTTAATTCTTTTTCGATATCTTCCATATATCGAATTATCACCTCCAACCTCGCCTGCACTGTGTATAACGGTTTTAGTAAAAAATAATTTACAAGCGAGGATTTTTTTATGTGAAATATAATTTTTTTACGACTACTACCTTAATTTTCTATAAAATTATATTCATCACCATATTTTTTTAAGAACATTTTTTTCTTGATATTGTATACATCTGTTTTAAATCCTTTTGTATCCTCAACAATCCAGCATTTTTTTAAATTATCATAATATTTAAAGTCTGCTATATACGTTATTTTTCTTTGTGTTTTTCCCTGATGTTTAAAACTGTCCTGTAGTGTAAATTTAGGTTGTAATTCTAAGTCTTTAATTTCTCCTGCTTTTAATAACAGTTTTAATTCTCTATATCTATAAGCTTCTTTTTTGCTATCAAATTTTATTCCGTCAATTATTGTCTTTCTTGCATTATATTTATTTCTATACATCAATATTTCCTTTGTTTAAATTGTCTATATCTTCAAAAGTTACATAACCGTCGTTGATTAATTCTATTTGTTGATTGTAATAATCTATAAACCTGTCTTGTCTAACCTTGCCAAATCCAAACTCTCTTTTTAATCCGTCCCTTGCAATAATTTCCATTTGCTTTGAAACGTCTTTATAAACCTCTGCAGTTGCTTTTGCCTTGACCTTTTCTGCTTCTCGATATACCTGTTTCTTAATATAGCCATTTAAATATTCTTGACTTTTAAATGTTATGCTCCCGTCTCTATTTTTCTTGAAATAATACTTATTTGACTTAAACATAATATTTTCCACCTACAATTTCTCTAACTTCGTCTATCGTATATCCTTGTCTTTCTAAATTTTTCTGTGCCTGTTTTTTTAGTTTAAGGTCTAATTCTCTGTTTTGATGTACTCCTTCATTCCCTAAGTGACAATCAGTACATAAATCTATAATTAATTCCAGTCTTTCCGTTTTTCTTCTTCGACCATTTCCACCAAATATATGATGAATTTGTGTCGCAGGTCTTCCACATATTTCACATAATCCTTGAGACCTATCTTTTAAGGCTTTAACTAACTTTTTGTCCAAACAATACCTCCCATTCATCTTGATAATCTAATATAGGTATTTCTAATCTTGCAGCAAATCTTATAAACCAGTCTATTAATTCTCCCATTTGCTTTTTATTGAATTTACTGCTTCCAGTAAAACATCTTAATAAAACTCTATCGTCAATGTAATCTATAATCCTGCATCGCCTAAAATTCTTCTTAAAAAAATCTACTGCATGTGAAAGTATTAAAAAATCTTCGTATTCTACACCAAGTTGTTCAATTCCCATTGTGTAGATTTCCCACCTACCGTCTTCTGTCTGGATCCCATTTATCCCTTCGTCTATATCTGAAATGATTTTCCACATCAAGGCGTTTTGCTGTAACGTTCTTCCTTGTCCGTCTTTCAATACTTTGATTTTAGTTCTTTTTTGCTTTGCATCTTCTATTTCTTGTTCAGTTAAAAGATTTTTATCAAGCCTTGTAACCATGTATATTTTTCCTTGATTTTCGTATACATTTTCAATAATTCCACTAAAGTCCATGTTGTTCCTCAATCCTTTTTCTTACTGCATCAACTTGATTAATTAGTTTTATACTTCTGTAGTTTTCGATATTATCAAAGTTGATTAAATAACCATTTGACATTTGACCTAATCGCCCAGCAGTCGCTTCATCAATTTTTAAAAGTTGATTAAAACTGTACTCACTTGTGATTATTGTTTTTAATCCTCTGGAATACCTATAATCTAATATCTCAAATACGTATTGCTTTTCTGTTGAATTTCTAAAATCCGTATTTTTGAATAAATCGTCTATATAGAGGTTTTTTATATTTTTGATTTTCCCTATATAATTATTTCTGTTTTGAGTATCAAGCGTTAAGCCTTTAAGCTCCTGCATAATCTCTCTAAACCTGTAATATAGTAAAGGCTCTTTATTTTCTTCCAATATTTTTTTAGCTGTTGCAGTTGCTAAATGTGACTTTCCAGTTCCTGATTTTCCTACAAGTAACAATGTTTTTGCATCTTGATTTGTAGGAAATTCTTCGCAAATTAATTTCGCTATTTTTAAATCTTTTGAATATGCTTCAAATTTATCGAAAGTATAATTTTTTAAATTCTCACCTAATCCTGAATTTTTAATTATTTGTTTATATCGCTGTTCGATTTTACATTTACACGGTACATATTTATCTAATCCATACTTGTCTTTTCCAGCTTTTACATAACCTCTGTCTTTGCAAATTTCACAATTATAGCTTGTAGGTTCAGGCTTAATTGATATATTTTTTTGAATTTCTTTTAACATATCTTGTAGATTTGACATCACAATCCCCTTTCTGCAATTTCATCCCACTCACTCCCGAGCCGATTGTCAAAATTCGAATTGCCCCTGAGTGGATAAAAGGATAACCAGCCTTTTTCAATAGAATTATTGACTATCTGGATTTTCTCCCGTTCATTTTTTGCACTTTTAGTAAGATTATTTAAATTGAGTTTTAATGCTTGTATAGTAAAAGGCTTTTTAGGATTTGATTTTCTATAGGCGACATAATCCTGTAATGATTTTTGCAAATTAAGGTCACTAGTATAATCTAAAATAATAGAATTATAGGTTTCCTTTTTTTCTTTTGTTTCTTTACTTTCTTTTCTTTTACTTTCTTTTCTTTTCTTTTCTTTAGCATCAAAATGCATTTCGTCTGAATTGCTATCGTTATGCGACTGCATTGCGTTTGTATTACAGTCGCTATTGCTATCATCTTCAGTCGCATTTTTTTCTTGTTCTTTTTGTTTATTCCAACGTGCTTGTGCAGCTCTTCTCGCATTTTCACTTTTAGCTTTTTCTTTTTTATCTTTAATTGCCATTCTGTCCATAAAACTATTTGAATAGAAATGTTCTCCGTCTTCTGTTAATACAAATAAATCAAAATCTTCAACAACTTTTTTTATCTTTTCTGCATCAACTCTTAAATCAAATGCTATAATTTTATAATCTCTTGAACTGGTATAGTCTTTATTTTCTCTCAATCTTTCCAGAAGCATAAAATAAATTCCATAGCCTTCTGCACCAAGTTCCATTCGAAGTCTTATTATCTTTTCATCGTTTCTTGCATTGAAGTCATGTGAAAAATATCCAACCATTTTTAACCTCTTTCTATTGCACTTCTTTTATAATTTCATCTGCTAAAAAGTCTGGTAAGTTCTGAATTTCTTTAAATGTAATTCCTTTACTTTGTAAAGTTTTCATAAATTTTTCTTGCTTTGTAGAATATAGATTTTTCAATACTGTGTATTGTTGTTTTGTGATTTTACCGTTTGAACTATTATCCAGTGAGTCTACTTCTATAGCTGAATCTTGTTTTGCATCATCAAGTGCATATAGGTTTTGTAAAGCATATTTTTTTGAATAACTTATTGCTGACCCTGTAATTTGACATTCATTCATCTTCTTATGGTCTACTTGTTCTCTTGTTGGTGCATTTATTTCTATAACCTCTGTAGGTTCTTCTGCATTAATTAATATAATTTTTGTATTTACGTATCTTTCAGTACCTAATAAAAAGCTTTCTGCACTGCATATTTGAGTTAGTTTATATTCTTTTAATAAAGGCTTGACTGCTTCTAATATGCTTTCGGCATTTCTATATGTGAAATTTCCGAATTTGTTATATTCAGTTTTTTCAACTTTTAATTTATTTTGAATTTCTGTTAATTTTTCATAAATGTTCATTTTTTAAGCTCCTTATGCTATAATAAATATAGGTTAATTTTTCATAGATGCCTGACCGATTTGTTACTCGGCAGGCACCTTTTTTATTTAATACTTGTAATAAAATTCTTATTTTCTAAAACTTTAATGTGCTCTAGTATTTCACCGTCGTCTGTTACTACTGTTCCGTCTTCTAATATAGTTAAATTCTTTCTAAGTTCATTTTTATTTAATGATTTTTTTACTTTAATAAATTCATCTTTATTACTTGCTTCTAATTGTTTTATAATCGCTTCTTCATCATCATAAGTCCAATTAGTTGATTTTCTGTAATATCCACTTCCGACTGCTGTTTTTAGCTTGTAATTTGGATTTTCTTTTAATCTTTCGTCTGCATATTCTTTAATTTTGTATTCAAAATAATTTTTTGTATCTTCATAATTTTTTCTTTGATTTTCTAAATATTCTTTATATCTTGTAATTTCTTGATTAACATATTGTTCCTGTTCGTCTAGTTCTTTTTTAGCTTCTTTTATTTTTTTAAATGCCCAATCAACTTCGTTTAGATTTGTTATTTTCCATTCTTTTTTTTCCATATTAAACCTCCAAGAAAGCCTTAATTAAAAATCTTGTCCACAAAACATAGCTTAAAATTGTTAATGATACTGTAAATAAAATAAAATTTAATTTTTTCCAGCCTTCAATTTCTAACTTATTTTTTCTTTTGAATGCCCTGTACCAGTAAATACTCTCTCTGATTATTCTTGCTGTTTCTGTGTCTTTAAATTGCTTTTTCTTTTGTTTTTCCATTTTCGATCTCCTTAACTTTTAAATTTAATTCTTCAATTTGTTCTGCAATTTTACCTTCTAAAAATCTATAATATTCATAATCATAGACACTTAATCCATGTATTGAATATTCATCATCGTAAAATCTATACTTCTTTAAATTGTTATTTATTTGTAAAATCCTATATTGTACATCTAAATCTTCTTGTATTATTCTTTCTGTATCTTCATTCCATTTAAAATACTGACTTATTGTTTCAACTGCTTTGTAAACATCTTCTTTATAAATTCCTAATTCGTTCCAAGCCCTATTCTCTTTAATTGCTTCTTCATAATTTTTAGGATTGAAAACGTCTACTCCTAAATAATCAACTGCTTCGTGTGATATTTCTGCTAGTGCAAAACTTTCGTTATCATCGTTATAAATTCTAATTTCTACTATTGTTCTAAATCCTGAATAAATTCCTTCAATAAAACACCTGCTGTGATGTAGTGTTCTAAGTGCATCTTTTAAATCCATTTTTACCTCCTAATCTTCGTTAATATAATCTTCATAATCTTTTGTAATTGCTTTAATTAACATTGCCTTTTCGTCTTCAAAACACAAGTTAAAATCGCTCATAAAATCTATTGCCCAAGCGTTATACGGAAATATTTTTATAAGCATATGCCCTACCTCATCATATACGCACAAATAGATGTTTCTCATTTCAAAGTTAAAACCAATCTCATTACAAGCCTTATTTAGGTTTTTAAATTTAATCATTTAGTAACTCCTTTAAGCTTTTCTTGAATTTCGACCATTTGATTAAGTCCAAAAATGTATCCGATTAACATTTCATCGCTAAGTTCTGTAAAATCATGTAATAAATATTCTTCTACTATTTCCAAATCTTCCGAATCCCTAAATATCCAAAATTTTTCATCTGATCCATATCTAATATTCTTATAAGTTACATTTTTTACTGCTTCTGCAAATTCTTTGAATTCTATCATTTTTTAATTCTCCTAATTAATTCCGTATTCACACATTTTTCTATCATTTAAAAAGTTGTTTAAATCTTCTTTGCTAAAAAATATCTTGCCACCTATTTTTGAAAATATTAATCCTCGGCTTCTCCAGTTGTACAAAGTTGCTTTTGATATATCAAAATATTCTTGTACTTCTTCTGCTGTCATATAATCTTTCATATTTACTCCTTTCTGCGTGAACTTATTTTCTTTATTGTTCATGTACTATGAACCTAGTTGGTAAAAAAATTTCTTTTTCTTCGCTTTCATCTATATCTAATATTTCACATATTTTTTCTTTCATTTCTCTACTTATAGTTAAATTCCCGTTTTCTATTTCACACATAGTTGCCCCTTGAATATCCAATTCTTTAGCTAAGTCTTGTTGATACATTTGTTTTAATAATCTTTTTGCTTTTAATTTATTCAATATTTTTCACCTCTCTTTTATTTCTATCTATATGATATCATGATTTCATGAACTTGTAAAGTATTTTTATGATTATTCATGAACTTATTAGTTATTTCATTGATTAAAGGGTATGATTATAACAAATAATATTGTAAGGGGTAGTTTTTATGTTTAGCATTGGAAACAGAATTAAATTTTTAAGAGAGAAGGCAGAGGTCACTCAAACAGAATTAGCTAAGATATTGAAATTATCAAAGTCAACAATATCTCAATATGAAACAGATACCAATACACCACCAGACGATATTAAAATAGCAATGGCAAATTATTTTAATGTTAGTCTTGATTATCTTATGGGTAGAACTGAAGACCCTACGCCTATAAATAAAAATGATGTAGATATACTTACTAAATTGGAAGAAGTTGATTTTGTATTGGAAAGTGTCCCTAATTTAGCACTTCGAGGTAAGGTCTTAGATGAAGAAACAAGAGAACTTCTAAAAACATCATTAGCAATGGCAATTCAAATTTCTAAAACACAAGCCGGTAAAAATGAGTAAATTATCTGAAAGAATAAAGTTCTTAAGAGAAAAAGAAGACTTGAATCAAAAAGAATTTGCAAAGAAAATGAACATTTCTCGTTCCACAGCTTCTATGTATGAATCTGGAAAAAACACACCTCCAGATGATATTAAGATTGCTATGGCTAAATATTTTAACGTTAGTTTAGACTACCTTATGGGTTTAACAAATGACCCTACCCCTTCAAAACAGATGACAGATGATTTCGCAAATATTTTAGAGGAAGTAGATTTTGTTTTAGAAAATACACCATCTCTAATGCTTCATGGAAATGTTATGGACGATGAGACCAGAGAATTATTACAAGCTTCACTAAAAATGGCAATGATAATTTCTAAAACTAAAGCTGGTGAAAATGAGTAAATTATCCGAAAGAATAAAATTTTTAAGAGAACAATTAAATTTAACACAGAAAGATTTTGCCGAAATACTTGGTATAACTCAGGCTAATTTATCGCAATTTGAAAAAGATTGCAGAATACCTCCTGATGAAATTAAAATCAAAATGGCAGACTTTTTTAAGGTCGATTTGGATTATTTAATGGGAAGAACTGATATACCTAATCATATAAAAGAAGATAAATTAGACATATCAGAATCTATTAAAGATTTGGATTATACACTTGAACACACTCCTAACTTAGTTTTACATGGAGAGGTATTAGATGATGAAACTAAGAAACTACTACAATCTTCACTAAAGACAGCTATTTTAATTACTGAAAGGAAAAAAGATGAAAAAAGTTAAATTTTCAAGAAAAGAAGCGGCATTATACGAAAGTGCAATTTCAGGATATTATGAAACTATTGAAAAAATATCTAAAATACATAAAACTAATCCCTCTATAGATGATATCAATAACAAAATTGACTTATATGGTGAAAATATTTCATGCTTGATACATTGTGTTAATTTCTGGAAAAAAGTTGAAACAGACATACCTCCAAATATTCCTGCACGAG
This sequence comes from Lagierella sp. ICN-221743, assembly GCF_037890055.1. Taxonomy (NCBI): domain Bacteria; kingdom Bacillati; phylum Bacillota; class Tissierellia; order Tissierellales; family Peptoniphilaceae; genus Lagierella; species Lagierella sp. ICN-221743. The sequence goes on from NZ_JBBKBD010000020.1 coordinate 31,953, forward strand.
ATGAAGCAGTTGATTTCTTGATGAGAATTTATTATTTCAAAGATGCAAGAATGGTAGTTGATAAATTAAATGAAATTGGATTATACTCTGAAAATTTAGGTCAATCAGTAGGCAGGATTAAAATAAAAAGCTATAAAGATGAAATAGATAAAATTAAATTATATGAAGACACATCTAAAAAGGTAATTAGTTTTATAAAAAATAATTCAGGTATGGAGCAATCTAAACTGAGAAAAGAATTATCCAATTTAGATAAAGATGCTTTAACTTGGGTTTTAAATAGAACATATTTTATAAAGAAAGAAAAAAAAGGAAATAAAAATTACATTTATTTAGTTGAAGGTTGGTGCTTTAATGGACTTTAAAGACAAATTAAAACAGCTAAGGAAAGACAGTAAATTAAGTCAATCAGAATTTGGAAAACTATTTAATCTTTCAGGAAATGCTATTGGATGTTATGAACGTGGTGAACGTGAACCTTCAATAGAATTACTTAATGAAATTTCGAAAAAATTTGATTTGAGTATGGATTATCTTGTAGGTGATAAACCTAAAACAAATAAAAAAGAAGATGTAGGCAGTAAAATTATTGATATTGAAAAAGACTTAAGCAATTTTAAAGAATTACAGTTTTTAGGAACTGATTTAGACGACACTACTAGAGAATTATTAATTGACAGTTTAAGGCAGGCAATTAAGATTGCCAAGGTTACTTCTATGAAGAAAAAAGGAGAGTTTTAAAGGACTTTGAGTACATTTAATATAAATACTCCTATAGGCAAATTAAACGACTACATGGATAGATTTCAGACTTCTAGTCCAGTAACTTTATGTAAAGAATTAGATATTCCAATACTGGAATCTAATCTTGGAAATTTGTTTGGATACGCTATAGAAAATTATGGAGTATATGTTATAGGAGTTAATAATAAACTAAGTGAGCATGAACGAATTTTTACAATAGCACACGAATTAGGACATATTATAGCAGATCATGATTTTAATGTTTTAGCTTTAAGAAAAAACACGATGCTTATAACTGATAAGTTTGAAATAGAAGCTAATAATTTAGCTGTGCATATGCTTTTAAAATATTATGATGTTGAGTTAGAAAATAAAACAATTACACAATTATCGTCATTGACTGGAATTAAAGAAGATATATTAATTACTTACTTTGATACAGTCAAATATTTTTAACCTATTCAAGAACATTTGTTTGGAGGTAGTATGAACATTTACAAGTATACCAAAGGAAAAAATAAAATTTATTATAAAATTCAGGGATACCTTGGTATAGACCCTGTTTCCAATAAAAAAAAATTTATTACACGTTCTGGATTTAAAACTAAAACTGAAGCAAAAAATCACTTTGCAGAAGAAAAATATAAATTTCAAAAAAAGGTCGATATGATAAAAGGAGATATCACCTATCAGTATCTATATGATATGTATATAGATTATTATAAAGATACAGTTAAAGAATCCACGTTTCAAAAGACCAAGACAATATTTGAAATAAATATTCTTCCAGTTTTTGGTGATTATAAGGTCAAAAATATTACTCCTATAATGTGTCAGAATTTTTATAAAGATATCACAACTAAATATGTTTCAGGAGGTTCATATTTTAATTATGCCAAGTCCGTATTAGATTATGGCAATACTTTAAATATCGTCAATGTCAATCCTTTTGAAAATGTTTTAAAATCAAGAAAAAAAGAACGGTCAAAAGTCGCTAACTTTTTAGAGATAAAAGAAGTGCAGGACTTGTTAAATTCAATTGACGATATTATGTGGTACAATTATTTTAGATTGCTAATATTTACAGGATTGAGAAAATCAGAAGCATTAGCTTTGAATTGGTCTGATATAGACTTAAATTCAGGATATATAAAAGTTAGTAAGACACTAGCTATTGGTGAAGATTATAAATTAATGATATCGACACCTAAAAGTCTAAGTTCCGTAAGAACTATTACACTTGATAAAAAAACTATTGAAGAGTTAAAAAAATATAAAGATATTTCAGGTAGTGATACAATTGTTTTTCCTTCAACTAAAAACACATATATAAATCCAAGCAGAGCTTCATCAGTATTGGATAAATATATTTCTAAGGCTAATATTAATAAAAACATAAGAGTTCACGATTTGCGACATACTCATGCAAGTTTACTTTATGCTTCTGGAATGGATATTAAATCCATACAAGAAAGATTAGGTCATGCAAATATAGATATCACTCTGGACACTTATACCCATTTAACAAAAGATATAAAGTTATCCAGCATTGAAAATTTTTCAAAATTCATAGATTTTTAATGAAAAAATAGTAAAAGTTGGTAAAAAGTTGGTATAAAAAATTACAGTTATTGAGATTTAGCCATTATCTAAACTTTAAGAGGAATCTCCTCATCTCCACCATAAAGAACAGGAACAAATGGTTCCTGTTTTTTATTTTCACAAAAAAAGCAGGGTCGCCCCTGCCACTATTTCCTATACCAATTTGGATGTATATCTGAAAAGTCGTTATATATTTCTAATATTCTATCAATTTTTTCATTTATTCTTTCATGATTTATGCTTTCATGCCCTTCAAACTCATCATAAAGATATTCAACAATTGTATACACAGCCATGGTTTTAAAAAATAAAATTGTGGAACAATCTTTAAAATATCCCTTTATCAAACCATTTACATAATCCAAATCCGAACTTTTTAAAAAGTTTAAATTCTTAAACTGAAAATATGGATCAGCCATTTGTTCAACTGTCAAATCTATATTTGAAAGCCTTCCTTCATCATCGAGATTAATATTTAAAATATCTTGAAGCCCCAATATCAAGCTTGGCTTTCTATCTGAAATCAAATATTTATTTTCATTTAAATAGTCCAAGATGATGTAGTCCTTAGGTCCTTCATGCTTTGACATATAGTAATTGTGTAAAAGCAAAACTATTCTGTGGTCAAAATTTTTTCTCCATTGGTCCCCTCTATTTTGAAACTCACAATGATATGTTTTTAAAAACTTTCCAAGCTCTTCACCAAATTCAAAACTCTTTTCCCTTAATGGACTTCCCTCTTTCCACATCAAAAAGTTTTCGTCTTCTGAAAGTTTTCCATAAATAAACTTTGGTGCAAGTTTATTATTCTCAAATAAACTTTTCATCTTTTCAACCTTTTCATCCATAATATTTTTTTCATTTTCCGAAAAAGTTTTTAAGATAAATTTCTCGTTAGAGTTTAAAAGGATTTCATATTGTTTTTGCCCAGTTTCTTCAACGCTTTTTATGTCATCTATATTATAATTTTTTAAAACTTCTATCAAATTTTGTTCTATCATTTCTAAACCCCCTATGTATGAGGAATACAATTTAATCTTAACATATTATTAAACTATTTCAAATAATAAGCACGAAGATTAGTTTGACCAAAATTTTATCTACATTAAAAAGGCCTGCACATGCAAGCCCTCTATCTTTAACTTTCTTTTTTTATTCTTTCTTCAATTTCCTTGGTTGTGGTTAAGTTTAATATTTCATTCGCAAACTCTTCCGCCTCTTTTAAGGAAGTGTTTCTAATAATATCCTTTATCTTTGCAACCTTTGGTCCAGGCACAGAAAACTCATCAAGGCCCATACCAAGTAACATCTTAGTTGCACTTGGGTCTCCTGCAAAGCCTCCACACATTCCAGTCCACTTACCATGTTCATGTGATATATCGATAACTCTTTTTATCATTCGAAGAACTGCCTTGTTGTAAGTTGAATAGAGATTTGAAATTTTTTCGTTTCCTCTGTCCACCGCCAACACATATTGTGTTAGGTCATTTGTTCCAATACTAAAGAAGTCCACATATTTTATTAAGTCGTCTGCGATTATACTCGAAGCCGGAGTTTCTACCATTATACCAACTTCAATTTCTTCATTGAACTCTTCTTTTCTTTCTCTTAAATCACATTTTACTTTTTCAAGAATTTCATTAAATTTAATGATTTCATCAACGGAGATAACCATTGGAAGAAGAATTTTTATATCACCATATTTTGACGCCCTAAGAATTGCCCTAAGCTGTGTTTCAAAAACATCAAGCATATCAAAACAAATTCGTAACGCTCTCCAGCCTAAAAATGGATTGTCCTCTTGAGGGAACTCAAAATATGAAAGGGATTTGTCTCCACCAATATCCAGTGTCCTTATAACTAGAGTGTTTCCATTTAATAGTTCTGCAGCCTTTTTATAAACATTAAACTGTTCCTCTTCCGTAGGAAAGTGGGTATTACCCATATATAAGAACTCTGTTCTAAAAAGTCCAACAGAACTTGCGCCCTTTTCAATTCCATCTTCAAGGTCTTCAAGGTTTCCAATATTAACTGCAACTTCCACCTTTTTCCCATCCGGCGTAATTGAATCTTCATTTTTATATTTTTCAAGCCTTTCCTTTTCTTCCTTTTGCTCCTGTATAAGCTTTTTATATTCTTCAACTGTCTCTTCGTCAGGATTTACAAAAAGCTCTCCATTGTTATCGTCAATTATGATTAGGTCGCCGTCTTTAACAACCTTTGTAACATTTTTCATTCCAACAAGAGCAGGTATGCCCAGTGTCTGCGCAATTATGGACGTGTGGGCTGTCTTTCCTCCAAGGTCCATACAAAAACCTATAACATTGTCCCTGTCCATTACCGAAGTGTCCGTTGGCGTTAGCTCCTCTGCCACTATTATGCTATCCTTTGGCAGTGGAAATAACTTTTGTGGCTTTACTCCTTTTAATATATGAAGAAGCCTCTCTCCAATATCCTTATAGTCCACAGCACGCTCTTTTAAATATGGATCGTCAAGACCTTCAATGGTCGCAACCATTTCTGCAATGGAATTTACTAAAGCACTTTCCACATTTTCACTTTCATCAATTTTTCCATTGACAGTGTCTATTAGATATGGATCGTCAAGCATGCCAATGTGGGCTTCGACGACATTTTTTTGAGCATCGGTGTCAATTTCTAAATTACTTAAATATTCACGGTACTCATCTAATGCATCTTTAAATTTATTTTTTTCCTCAGGTATTTTATCTTCGTCAATCTTTTTATTGTTCACTTCAAGTTTGTCCTTAATAAAAAGATACGCTCTTCCTAATACGACTCCCTCTGACGCAACAATACCCTTTAATGTATTTGCCATTTTTCACCTCAATTGGCTTTGCCA